>CABURG010000076.1 GCA_902493835.1 uncultured Collinsella sp.
TCTTCTTGATCTTGACGTCGCCGGGGAGCACAGCGCCGATCATGGCCGTGACGATGTGGTCGCCGGCCTCGAAGTTCTGCGCGCCGCAGACGATCTGCAGCGGAGCGGGATTGCCGTCGGCGTCGAGATTCTTGTCGCCCACATCGACCGAGCACACATACATGTGGTCGCTATCGGGGTGCGGGGTCTTGGTGAGCACCTTGGCGGTCACCACGTGGTCGAAGGACTCGCCCACGGTGTCGATCGCCTCGACCTCGGTGCCGGTACGGATATATTCGTCCGAAAGGGTCTTGGGATCCTCCGGAATATCGATCATGGTCTTGAGCCAGTCGTAAGAAACACGCATCTAGCTCTCCTTTCATACTGAAAGCCTGCGAAGAGATGCAGGTGGAAACTTCAACTCTGTGAACATTCCTTACAAAGCGAGGGTTGTCCAAGTGCGGCAGATCGGCCCGAAAGAGGAGCGCCGCGTACTTTGGTACGCAAGCGACGAATGAGCGCCGAGGTGCCGTGCTTGGGCAAGCCGCAGCCTAGAACTGATTCAGAAAACGCATATCGCCCGTCATGAGCGTTCTGAGGTCCGGCAGATCGTAGCGCAGTGCCGCGACGCGCTCGGCGCCAATACCAAAGGCGAAGCCGGTGTACTTCTCGGGGTCGATGCCGCAGTTGATCAGGACGTTGGGGTCGACCATGCCGCAGCCCAGAATCTCGATCCAGCCGCTGTGCTTGCAGAAGTTGCAGCCCTTGCCGCCGCACACGTGGCAGCTCACGTCCACCTCGCAGGAAGGCTCGGTGAAGGGGAAGAAGTGCGGGCGATAGCGCGTCTTGCGGTCCTCGCCAAACATGCACTTAACAAAGTAGTCGAGCGTGCCCTTAAGATCGCCAAAGGTGATACCCTCGTCGACGACCAGGCCCTCGATCTGGTTGAACTGCGGCAGGTGGCAGGCGTCGGCCGTGTCGGGACGGTAGACGGTGCCCGGGCAGATCATGTAGATGGGCGGCTTCTGCGACTCCATGGTGTGGATCTGCACGCCCGAGGTCTGGGTGCGCAGCAGCACGTCGGACTCGCCGTGAGCGTGAGCCTCGGGATGCGCGACGCTGCCGGGGTTGTTGTCGACCACATAGAACGTGTCGCGAGCCGAGCGGCTCGGATGATCCATGGGCGCGTTGAGCGCGGTGAAGTTGTAGTAGGAGGTATCGACCATGGGGCCGGACTCGACGGTGTAGCCGATGCCGCAGAAGATGTCCTCGGCCTCCTCGATGATCTGCTTGATCAGGTGCTGGTGACCGATCTGCGGACGGATGCCCGGCAGCGTGATGTCGACGGCCTCGTGCTCGAGTGCGTGCTTGAGGGCGGCGGCCTTCATCTCGGTGGTGCGCTCGTCGAGCATGCCCTCGATCAGCTGGCGCATCTCGTTGGCGCGTTTGCCCATCATGGGACGATCCTCGGGAGCGAGCTTGCCCATCATGCGCATCAGGCCGGTGATACGGCCTTTGCGGCCGAGCAGCTCAACGCGCGCGGCCTCGAGCTTGGCGGCGTCGTCAGCGCTAGTGACGAGCTCCTTGGCCTCTTCCTCGAGTTTGACCAGATCATCAATCAGACTCATGTCTTCCCTTTCGTCTCTCGCACATCCGCGCTCCGGGACGGCTGACGCCGCCCGATGTTGCGGATGCGCGGCCCGGTTCGGTAACAAAAAAACCGCCCTCGGGCATGTACATTGCCCAAGGACGGTTGAATTCCGCGGTACCACCTTGTTTGACCCGGCGGATGTCTGGCCCGCCGCGCCCACTCTGTGCCTCTTGTCGCGAGGCTCACGGCTTCCCTACTGGGACTTTGCTGCCACTGGCCGCGTGCCCGTTGAGGTCGCTGCTCGGGAGTGAACGCTTGGCCCTTGCCACCGCAGGAAGGCTTGCAGCCCATGACCTTCCCTCTCTTGCCGGCGACGCGGCGGGCAAAACCCTCTCCGTCAACGCATTGGGTTATAGGATAACACATTTCGCGAGCGCATCGCCGCGTTCCGTTTTGTTCGCGCTGGGTACAAGGCAGGTAGCTGTGCAAACTGGCCGCGCACCCGCCTGCGGCGCTCGGCCTGCAAGATTAAGGATACGGTATGGGAAAGAAACTCGATAAGAAGGCCAAGTCCGCCGTGGCAAAGGCCGCCAAGGGCGTCAAGGCCGCTAAAGTCGACAAGGCCGTCAAAAAGTTCCGCAAACTCGAGGGCAAGCTGTGGACTCGCGAGTACCTGCTCAAGATTGCCGAGTTCGATGGAGCGACGATTGCTCCTGCCAACGGCGCTGCCGCCCGTGCCGACGCCATGGGCACGCTTGCCGGCGAGCATCACAAGCTGCTGACCAGCGAGAAGTCCGTTGAGCTCGTACGCTCGTTAGCGCGCGAGACGGTTGCAGGCGGACACGTAGACGACCCGCAGCTGCTCGACGAGATCCGTGTGCTCGGCCGCGACCAGCGCGAGGCAAGCGCTATTCCTACCGAGGAGGCCGAGGCCTGGACCAGGCTCACCTGCGAGGCCGACGCCGTGTGGCACAAGGCCAAGACGGCCAACGACTGGGCGAGCTTTGAGCCCTATGTGGATAGAATCGTCGCCCAACTTAAGCATCAGGCCGAACTCATGGACCCCAAGCGCGACCCATACGACGTTTGGCTCGACCAGTACGAGCGCGGCCTTTCCGCCAAGAGCTTCGACGCGTTTTGTGACGAGGTCAAGGCCACGGTCGTGCCGCTCGTGCACGCCATCGGCGAGCGCGGCCAGCAGCCGAGTGCCGACTTTTTGCACGCCCACGTACCCGAGGCTGCCCAGCGTGCCATGAGCTTCGACCTGATGAAGCTCGTCGGCCTGAACCTGGACGACACCACGCTTGCCTTTACCGAGCACCCGTTTAGCGAGGGCTTTGCCGTGGGTGACGCGCGCATCGCGACACACATCTACGAGGACGATTGCATCTCCAACGTCTACAGCATCATCCACGAGGCGGGGCACACTATGTACGAGCTGGGCGTCAATCCCGCCTATGCGCGCACCTGCCTGGAGGGCGGCACCTCCATGGGCATCCACGAGAGCCAGAGCCGCTTCTTTGAGAACACCGTGGGCCGCAGCCGTGCCTTTATGGGACCGCTGCTCGAGGTGCTGCGCCGCCACGCACCCGAGGTCTACGGCGACGTCGACGAGGACACGCTCTACCACGCCGTGAACATCGCGCAGCCTTCGCTGATCCGCACCGAGGCCGACGAGCTCACCTATCCGCTGCACGTTATGGTGCGCTACGAGATCGAGCGCATGCTGTTTGCCGGCGAGGCCACGGCCAAGGACATCCCCGCGCTTTGGAATCGCTTTGTGGATGAGTACCTGGGCATTCCCGTTCCCGACGACACGCACGGCTGTCTACAGGATACGCACTGGAGCGGCGGCTCGTTTGGCTACTTCCCCACGTATGCGCTGGGCAGTGCCTACGATGCCATGTTTGTGCCGGCCATGTGTCGCGACGGTGTCGACCTCAACGGCGCCTGCGCGAGCGGCGACCTGACACCCGTCCGCGCCTGGCTGGGCGAGCACATTTGGCAGTGGGGCCGCGCCAAGGACGCGCCGGAGCTCATCAAGGGCGCGTGCGGCATGGCGTTCGATGCCCGCTACTACTGCAGCTACCTGCAGGACAAGTTCACCACGCTCTACGAGCTGTAAGGCATAACCGACACGCCAACGCAAAGGGGACGCCGCGAAACCAATCCGCAGCGTCCCCTTTTTTCACCCAATAACTAGGTACCCAATGACTAGTTCGTTGACGCTAATGTCTTGGCAACGTCAGCGAAAACGGCCCCAAGCGAGCGAGGTGACGTGAAATGAAAGGGCGCTCACCTTCTGGTCGCGCCCTTGAAATTGAACGTCAGATTGCCGCTTGGGGCCGTTTGCAGCGTCGAGCAGCTACGCGGTTTGGTAAAACCGCGTAACTAAAGAGCCTCGAGCGCGTTGGCGATGCGCTTCATGGCGGCATCGGCGGATGCTTGGTCGGGCGCCTCGGCCAGCACGCGGATAACCGACTCGGTTCCGCTCTTGCGCACGAGCACGCGGCCCTCGCCTGCCAGCGCAGCCTCGGCCTCGGCGATGGCGTTCTGCACGCCCATGTTCTCGAGCGCGGCGTCCTTGTCCGCCACGTGCACGGCCACCTGCGCCTGCGGCAGCAGCATGCACGGAGCCGTGAGCTGCGAGAGCGTCTCGCGCTCGGCACGAATCACTTCCATCACGCGCAGCGAGGTCATAATGCCGTCGCCCGTGCGCTCGATATCGCCAAAGATCGTATGGCCCGTCTGCTCGCCGCCCAGGCTGTAGCCGCCCTCGCGCATCTTGGCATACACGTGACGGTCGCCCACGCCGCTGGTCACGGCGCTCAGTCCGGCAAGCTCCAGCGACTTGAGCAGACCAAAGTTGCTGGCGATCGTCGGCACCACGGTACCGCCCGAGAGACGCCCGTGCTTGTTCAGATACACGCCGCACACGTACAGGATCTGGTCGCCGTCTACCACGCGACCGCGCTCATCCACGGCCAGGCAGCGGTCGGCATCGCCATCGTAGGCAAAACCCACGTCCAGGCCCTGCTCCACCACGTGGCGCTGCAGGCGCTCCATATGCGTGGAGCCGCAGTCGACATTGATGTTAAAGCCGTCGGGCGCGGCGTTGATCACGCGCACGTCGGCACCGAGCGCGTCAAACACCGGCTTGGCCACCGAGGAAGCCGAGCCGTTGGCGCAGTCGATACCGATCTTGACGCCCTGCAGCGAAAAGTTCGCACTTGCAATGAGCGAAGCAATGTAGCGGTTGCGACCCTGCATGTAGTCCACCGTGGCGCCGATGTGGTTGCCCGTGGCCAGCGGCACCTCGCTCTTGCCATCGATATAGTCCTCGATGAGCTCCAGTACGTCCTCGTCCATCTTAAAGCCGTCGCTGCTGACGAGCTTAATGCCGTTATCGCAAAACGGGTTGTGGCTCGCGCTGATCATGATGCCGCAATCGAAGCAGCCTTCCACGGTCTGATGCGCTACGCCCGGCGTGGGGATCACGTGCAGCATATAGGCGTCCGCACCGCTCGCGACCAGGCCGCTCACCAGCGCCGCCTCGAACATGTAGCTCGAACGACGCGTGTCCTTGCCCACGATCACGCGTGCCTTGCGCTCGCGGTTGGCACCGTAATACCAGCCCACAAAACGGCCAATCTTATAAGCGTGCTCTACCGTCAGCCCAACGTTGGCCTCACCGCGAAAGCCGTCGGTGCCAAAGTACTTCATGCGCTCTCCTTACAAAATAGGGGCGAACAGATTGCCTGTCCGCCCCAAAATGGTACTCGATTATCTGCGCTACCAGAAAAACCCTACGCCGACGCGCTGTCGCGAGCCGCCTGGCATGTAGGAGTCTGACGCAGCGTAAGCGGCTTGTCCCCCGCCTCGGCCGACGTGGTCAGCGTATACGTGATCGTCGTCGTCTCGCCAGCATGCAGGTCAACGGTGCCCGAATAGAAGGGGATTCCATGCCACGTAGCGGCGCCAAGACCAAACTGGGTGCCCTCGACGGTCAGATCAGTAATGTTGCCGCCCGTCGGGGCAAACAACGAGACATCCAGACGCTCGTCGTCACGCGCGGCATCGGGTGCGCTCGCCGCAACGTAGTCGGGCAGCTTGCCAGCCTCCTCCTGCGTCATGATGTTCGTCAGGGTAACGGTGATGCGATAGGAGCACGTGCCGTCACCGTTCTTGATGCCCTGGCCAATCTGCGTATCGGCGTTCAGGTACCAGTCGAGCTTGGAGAAGCTCAGGTTGTTAAAGTAAACGCCGGCAACAGGATCGGCACTCGGGTCATCCGGATCGGGCAGCGAAGCGTCAATGCCCGTCTCTTTGATGGCACTCTGCTCATCATCGTTTCTCATCCACGCGATCAGGCGGCCCTCTTCGGCACCGCGCTCAACGGCGCTGACAAGCTTCGTAACATCGACATCGCCGATACCGCCAAGGATCTTGTCGAAGGCAGCGCTGGCGACGGATGCAAAGATGCCGTCAGACTCCTCGACCGGATAGTTCCAGTACACATCGCGCATGAGGACCTTTGCGGCGTTGGTGCCGTCGACAACCGTTCCGTCGGGCAGTGACACGTTACCGACCAGGCCCAGCAGATACTGCAGGAACACCGGGTCGATACCGATGACGCCATCAACGTCCTGTCCATACTGGGACTTCCACAGCGCGGCGACACGCTGCGAGTTGCGGGGCCAATCAGGCGAATAAGTATTGCCCGAGTTGTACAGGTTGCTGTGGTTGCCGAACAGCGCCTCATCCTCTTCGTCGACGCTCTCGACTGCCTCATCCTCACTGAGTCCAATGCGGGGAACAAACTCGCCAATCGACATCTGGCCGTCGGTGACCGAAATCAGGCCCTGCGAACCGCCAAAGCCGCCGCAGGCACGAATCTCGACGTTGTTCATGGCGTACATAAGGTAGTTGCGCGTCTGGCCGTTGGCGCCGAGCATCTGGGGAAGGACGGGGGCGACCTTCTCCGCCGCGTCAACCGCGCCGTTGAGGGTGGCAAAGCCGTCCTTGGCCTTATCGACCAGCTCGGTCACCTGGGAAATATGAGTATCGCCAATGCCCTGGACCTTCTCGTTGGCGCTCTTGAACACCTTCGAGCTGCTGGAAAGCGAATCGGCGACCGCCTGCAGCGCGGACACGTTAATCATGCCGTCCTGGAACAGCTTGCCGGGCGTAGCCTGCGAAAGGTTATCGGCCATGGGAACCAGCGCATTGCTCGAGACATCGGACAGGGCGTCAATCATGGTGCGGGCCGCATTGATATCGCTGCCATACACCGGGATAAACGAAGCCGCCGCCCACAGCGGGCTCGAGGTCTCCGCCTTCATGCTGTGACAGAGCTCATCGATCTTCTTCGCGTCGTCAGGCAGCGTCGAAAAATCGCCCGACGTGACCTTGTCCTTAAGGCCACCGACGATCTCGACAGCCTCCTTCGCTTCGCCCTTTACGGTCTTTGCCGAGTTAAGCAGCATAAAGCCGCTTGCGCCAAGCGCAACGAGAAGCACCGCGACTACAGCGGCAATAATGGCGCCGGTGTGACGCTTTTTGCGCTCGCCCTTGCGATGGCGATGACGGACCAGACCGTCAGAGGTCGAACTCGACGAAGCGTCGCTACCGTAGTTCAAGCCAAAATCGTAATAATCTTCCTTGGAACCCGAGCCCGCAAACTCGGCACCGCTATCATCCAGGCGGGCGAACGTACCAGTCTCGGAGGCGCCGGTGTAAATCGTGCCAAGGTTACCCGTAAGCCCCGCGCCACCGGCAGAGGGAGTATTGTTGGCGGCCTTGCCGGCATTAACGTTGCCGGCGGCATTCGCGGCGTTGGCAGCACCTGCGTTGTTCGCAGGTGCCGAAGGAGCCCCGCTCGGCTGCGACGCAGAGGTTGCACCGCCCGCAAAGACATTCCCTCTTGCACGGCCGGTCTTTTTTGCCTTTTGAGACTGCTCGTACAGAGCGGTAAACATCGCCGTCTCGCCCGGGGACACGCGCTTACCGGAACCGCCCTGTCCAGCGCCGCCCGGCGTGCCGGCCTTACCAGCCCCGTTCGGACGCGGCGGAACTGCAGGACGGCCGCTATCGCTGCCCTTAAAGTGATTACCAGCCATAAAGAAATCCTCGCAATTGAGTCGCAATGAAAAAGTCCATAACGTTACTAGTTTATGGCATTTTGAGCATCGACAGCTAAACTCCAGACACGGACATCGATTGGCGAAAATGCGGCACAACACCTTTTCCGTTTTGGCAGCGGCGCCAGCTACACCGTGAGGAACATCATCACGATGATCATGACAAAGCCGATAAGGTCGGTCGGCAAAAACACCGTCCCCAGCATAACGGCGCTGGTGATGGTCGCCGAAACCGGCTCCACAGTTCCGATGAGGCTCGCGCGCACCGAGCCGATGTCCTTAACGCCCTGCATATAAAGCATGTAAGCAAAA
>CABURG010000077.1 GCA_902493835.1 uncultured Collinsella sp.
CTCAAGGCTCTCGCCAAAGTCCTTGTAGTTTACGAAATCCTTGGTCGTAGCGAGTGCCCAGCCAAACGGCTCTCCGAAAGGTTCGGGGTTACGCGTGTCACGCTGATGATAGAGATAGAACGTGCCGTCCTCGCCGTACGGCATGATGTCGCCTACCCAAATTCCCTCAGGCTGGTAATACACCTTGTGCATCCGAGACTTCCTTTCCACGACATACTAACTCGGTACAATGGCAAGATATGTCAATCGTTTTCATATGTCAAACGTTTTCACACCAATACGTCTTTTCGCAGTTCCAGTCGTCGGCAAACGGTTGACATATGCCGGTGAACGGTCATCAGAGGCGTTTGAGGAATTCTTTTGGCACGGGATGAACTACGCGGTTTTGCCCTCAATGAGTTTAACGGGGAGCTTGATATTCGATTCGGGATTATCGCCGTTAATAAGAGCGATGATGGATTGCGCCGCGAGCTCTCCGATGCGATCGATATCTTGACGTACGGTTGTTAAGTCAGGCATAAACGTCATAGTTCGGCGGGCACCATCCGCGCCCACGACCTTAATATCGTCTGGAGCGCTCAAGCCGCGCTGCTTCATCACGTTGAGACAGATGGCCGCCATCGTATCGTCTCCCGCAAAGATGCCGTCAATATCGGGGTTCTCATCGAGGATCTTCGCAACGACCGCGCCCTTTTCGTCGTCGGGCTTAACGAACTCAACCTCACGGACAAGCGCGGACAAACCGGCCTGCTCAACAACATCGAGGTAGGCATCGGTACGCTTATTGGCAGGCATGCGCATGCGGCTATTGCTACGCAGGCACAGGATACGCCTGCAGCCGTCATCAATCAGACGGCGCGTGGCGAGCTCGCCAATGCCATAGCTGTCACTTGCAATCTGGACAGAGCCCTCGCCAAGATCGCAGTCGATGCCAACCAGGCTCAAGCCCATCTCGGCATATGCCTCGGCACCGATATTGAGGGAGTTGACGATGACGCCGTCGACCATATTGCGGCGGAGCATGTCAATATAGGAACGCTCAAGATCGGGTCGATTGGCGCTGTTGCACAGCAACATCTTAAAGCCGTTTTCCGCTAACGTGCGCTCGACCGCCTGCACAACCTGAGCATGGAACGGGCTGCTCACAAAGGGAACGATCATACCGATAAGATTCAGGCGACCGTTGAGCATGGCACGGGCGATATCGTTGGGCGTATAGTTGATGCGCTCCATCGCGGCATGGACCTTATCGCGGGTCTCTTGGCTAATATAGCCGCGATTATTAAGCACGCGAGATACCGTAGTAGGCGAAACCCCCGCCACCGCTGCAACTTCCTTGATGCCAGGCTTAGCAGAATCCTTAGAACGAGCGCCCTCGCGAGCCATAGCACCCTCCCCCATCAACATGTCAAACGTTTACATACGAACAAAGCATACCCCAACAACAGCGGGAAGACGGTAACAGCACAAGTAAGTAAACGACTCATCCAAATAATTAGGAGAGTTCCGCCCAAAGGGTAACTACACAGGACCCCCGCCGGGCCGCTTTGGGTTACTTTCCAAAACATTTCCGCAGGACGCAAAGGGCTCCGCCGCGCGAAGCGCGCAGCGGAGCCCTTTGCATGTCCGAGGACGTTTTGGGAGGTAGCCCAAACAGCCCCGGCGATCCTGCGGGAGTTAAATCCCTTTAGAACTTGTCGTGGAAGGTACGCGAAATGACCTCGTCCTGCTGCTCCTTGGTGAGCGTGTGGAAGTTCACGGCATAGCCGGAAACGCGGATGGTCAGCTGCGGGTACTTCTCGGGGTGAGCCTGAGCGTCGAGCAACGTCTCACGGTTGAAGACGTTGATGTTCAGGTGGTGGCCACCCTTCTCGGCGTAAGCGTCGAGCATGTGGACCAGGTTATCGGCCTGAGTCTCGGAAACTTCAGAAACCTTCATAATGTGTCTCCTTCGATTAATAGGCGCCGGCCGAAACCGGCGCGCTAATCAGTAATCGTTATTGTTAGTATAGCACTAACAATAGTTACTCGCCCAGCTGATCAAGGTCGATATCGCCAAAGAACACCTGGTCCTCCTTGCCGAGCGCACTCGGGATGATGGAGAAGGTGTTGGAGATGCCGTCCTGAGCATCGCGGAACGGGAGCTTGGAAACCGAAGACAGCGAAGCGATGGCGCCGTGGCTATCGCGCTTGTGCATGGGGTTAGCACCCGGGGCGAACGGCTGGCCAGCCTTGCGGCCGTCGGGCGTGGAGCCGGTCTTCTTACCGTACACGACGTTGGAGGTAATGGTCAGAACCGAGGTCGTAGGCACGGAGTTGCGGTAGGTATCGTTCATGCGGATGTACTCCATGAACTGGTGCACAACGTCGTGAGCGATCTGGTCGACGCGGTCGTCGTCGTTACCGTACTTGGGGAACTCGCCCTCGGTCTCGAAGTCGACGATGATGCCGTTCTCGTCACGGACGGGGTGGACCTTGGCGTACTTGATGGCGGACAGGGAGTCAGCCACGACGGAAAGGCCAGCGATGCCCGTAGCGAACCAGCGGTGCACGTGCTTGTCGTGCAGAGCCATCTGGATGCGCTCGTAGCAGTACTTGTCGTGCATGTAGTGAATGATGTTCAGCGAGTTGACGTACACGCCAGCGAGCCACTTCATCATGTCGTTGTACTTGGCCACAACGTCGTCGTAATCGAGCGTATCGCCCTCGACGGCGCGATACTTGGGGCCGACCTGCTTCTTGGAGACCTCGTCAACACCGCCGTTGAGTGCATACAGCAGGCACTTGGCCAGGTTGGCGCGGGCGCCGAAGAACTGCATCTCCTTGCCGATGCGCATGGAGGACACGCAGCAGGCGATGCCGTAGTCGTCGCCGTGGTAAACGCGCATGAGGTCGTCGTTCTCGTACTGGATCGAGGAGCTGGCGACAGAAGTCTTGGCGCAGAACTTCTTGAAGTTCTCGGGCAGACGGGTCGACCACAGAACGGTCATGTTGGGCTCGGGGCTGGTGCCCATGTTCTCGAGCGTGTGCAGGTAGCGGTAGCTCATCTTGGTAACGAGCGTACGGCCGTCGACACCCATGCCGCCGATGGACTCGGTGACCCACTGCGGGTCGCCGGTGAACAGGGCCTGGTACTCGGGGGTACGGGCAAACTTGACCATGCGGAGCTTCATGATGAAGTGATCCACGAACTCCTGGATCTGCTCCTCGGTGAAGGTACCGTTGGCAAGGTCGCGCTCAGCATAGATGTCGATGAACGTAGAGGTACGGCCGATGGACATAGCGGCGCCGTTCTGCTCCTTGACGGCAGCAAGGTAGGCGAAGTACATCCACTGGATGGCCTCCTGCGTGTTGGTAGCAGGGTTGGAAATGTCGAAACCATAGGTCTCGGCCATCATCTTGAGCTCGCCGAGGGCGCGGATCTGCTCCTGCAGCTCCTCACGGTCGCGGATGTTGTCGGCGGTCATGACCGTCGGAGTGGAAGCCTTCTGGGCCTCCTTGTCCTTGATCAGGTAGTCGACGCCGTACAGGGCAACACGACGGTAGTCGCCGATGATGCGGCCGCGGCCATAGCCATCGGGCAGACCGGTGATGATGTGAGCCGAGCGGCAAGCACGCATCTCGGGGGTGTAAACATCGAAGACGCCGGCGTTGTGGGTCTTGCGCTCAAAGGTGTAGCGCTCAACAACGTTCTCGTCGACCTTGTAGCCGTGCTGGCTGGCAGCCTGGCAAGCGATGCGGATACCACCGTTGACGTGCAGCGCGCGCTTGAGCGGCTTGTCAGTCTGGAGACCGACGATGGTCTCCTTCTCGCGGTGGGCGTTATCGATGTAGCCAGCGGGGTGGCTCACGATACCCGTAACGGTCTTGGTGTCCATATCGAGGACACCACCCTGCTCGCGCTCCTTAAGCAGCAGGTCGAGAACCTCGCCCCACAGCTCCTTGGTACGCTCGGTCGGACCTACGAGGAACGACTCATCGCCCTCGTAGGGGGTGTAGTTCTTCTGGATGAAGTCTCGGACGTCAACCTCTCCCGTCCAGATACCTTCCTTGAAGCCTTCCCATGCCTCCTGCATTGTGTAACCACGCTCCTAGTTACGTGTAATGCGGCGCTCTCTCACACCGCTACTTATTGAATTCTTGAATTATCGGCTTGCACTACCGGCTTCTTCCGTTCTTCACCACACGTTGGTACAGGGAAAAACGTTTGTCCACCTTGGAACTGCAACCCAAAACCCAAGATTTCACCCGTTTGAGAAGGATAACATAGCCACCCCCTTCATCAGGGCTGTTATATGTTTCTTTTTTTATACCATTAGGGCATTTTTAACAAATCCGCAGGAAATGCGAGCGTGAACAACTACCGTTCACCGATTTGTTTGGTTTTTTCCTTGCCTTTGTACGACGTTCACTCTAGCTGTTATGCCAGCTTTATCAGGGTAAAGTGTCCCAAAGACCCTACAGAAACTGCAGGGCGGCCACGGGATCCCCCGTGGCCGCCCTGTGGCGTAGCTAGTTTTTAGCTTTGATTACCGTTTGGCATTAGGCGGCTGCGGAGGCCTTGTCGGTCGTTGCCTTGCCGTTGCTCTGCTGGCCCTCAAAATGCTTGTAGCACCAGCTGGTGACCAGCGGGGTCAAAATAGCCGTAACGATTGCGCAGGCAGCAACCTGTGCCGTGGCCGTCGCGAGCACCGCGCCGCCGTACATGGCCTCGTTGACGCTTGCCATGGCAGCAGGCGTTGCCACATTGGCTCCGGCGCAGCTCGAAATGGCCGCACCTGCGACACCCGTACCGCCCGTGAGCTTATCGACCGCGATGACGGGAATTGCAAAGATCACCGAGCAGATCACGCCGAGCAGGATGCCGGGAAGACCGCCGTTGATAAGCTGGCCAAAAGTCATGGTCGAGCCCATGGCAAAGAAGACGAGCACGATGATGGCGGAAAGTGCCGGTGCCATCATCTTCTTAAAGCTGGGGAACAGGTTACCCAGAATAATGCCGACGACGATCGGCAGAATGGCGCCCACGAGCGACCAGCCGATCGGGGCCTGGCCGGCAGCGCCGAGCACGATCATCGTGACCGGAGGGCCGACAACCAGCGTGGTGATGGCGACAGCGCCACGCTCAGCCTCGTTGCCCATGGTACCCATCAGCCCAGCGTACATAGCGTTGTTGGCGCCGGTGCAAGCCGCCAGCATCACCATGGCAGAGATGCCAAACAAGTTGTCGTTGAACACATAAAGGATGAGCAGCGACATGGCAACGACCACGATCTGCTTGACGGCGATGATGATGGCGCCGCGGGCAGCGGCGGCAGGAGCGCTCTTAAACGAAATCGTCGTACCGACGATGAGCAAAAAAGCGCCCACGAGCGGGCCAGCGCCCTGCTGGGTCATGCCAAGCGTAAAGCTGCCGAGCGTTTTGAACAGGTCAGGGAATAGCGTGTTGAGCAGGCAGCCCAGCAAAAGCGGCACCAAAATATTGGCACCCGGGATGGAGGACATCTTAAAGAACGGCTCCTTTGCCGCCGGCGCCTCCACCGCAGTCGATTCACTCATATATATCTCCTTTGGATGCATGCGAATCGTAGCCGCACGCGCCTATGTCAGAAAGAAGGCGACGGTCCCGAGTCGCAGGAGCCGTCGCCGAATAATCGTCGCGGGGTATTACCCGTCCAGGACGATGCCGCCGTCGCAGTCACCGATCTCGCCGTTCACGAAGCTGGCGAGATCGGAAGCGAAGAACAGCACCATCTGCGCAGGCTCGCTGGCCTGGGCGGCGCGGCCCAGAGGAATACCGTTGATGATGCGCTGAGAGTTCTCGTCAGAGAGAATCGAGGTCATATCAGTAAGGGTGAGCGACGGGCACACGGCGTTGCAGCGAACGCCAAACTTGCCGCCTTCCTTGGCGACTGCCTTGGTTAGACCGTTAACACCGGCCTTGGAGCTCGCGTAGGCCGCGGTGCCGAGCAGGCCACCGCCGATCTTGCCAGCAACGGAACTCACGTTGACGATAGTGCCGGCATGGGCCGCCTTAAAGTGCGGGTACACGGCGTTCATCATGGTAAAGGTGCCGTTGAGGTTGATGTCGATGGTGCGACGCCACTCGGTGTCATCGATCTCATCGAACTTCTTGGTGCTGATGACGCCAGCGCAGTTGATCAGGATGTTGGTTTGCGGCAGGTCCGTAAAAATCTGCTCGACAGTCTCGCGCGCCTTGGGTGCATCGGCGACATCGAGCTGATAGAACTTGTTGCCCTCGCCAAGCTCGGCCACCGCGGCCTCGCCCTTAGCAGCGTTCCTTGCGATGAGCGCGACATGTCCGCCGCCCGCGACGATGCCCTTGGCGATCTCGAGGCCAATGCCCTGAGTGCCGCCCGTGACAATCGCGGTCTTGCCCGTGAAGTCAAATGCCATGACTCCATCCCCCTTTATATAAGGTGTCTCCTCGCGGGAAGTTGGAGCATCGCACGTGGCGATTATATGAGTCCCAGTCGTCATGGTGGTGACAACCCCTCGCCTAACCGCGTGCATAATAGTTCTTTGAAACGCTACAATTATTGAATTATTTTAATTCTTTATACGCTCTTTATATTACCTAGCAACCAGGTATTTTTTTTGGGACATGCCCAGAGATCTACCCCTAACTTTGCTGATACCGACGGTGTACGGAGGTCGCCTAAAGATTGTTTTCTAGGCATGACCCAAAAATCTACCGTATAGGGTGCGCGTGCAAGGGTATCATCTTTCACCGGAAATAGTTTCTAGTGTTAGGGGTTTTCGATGGAAGATACCGATTTCCATGAGCTTGGGCGTCAGCTCTTAACTGAGTTTGGCAGCATGCATCAGCGAATTTCGCGCTTTGCGGACAAAGCTCTCGGCGGCGAGATGGCCGTCATGCGCGCCCTCATGCGCGCCGGCGGCTCACTCACACCGAGCGAACTCGCTGATCGCGCCTGGGTCTCGAGTGCCCGCATCGCCAATATCCTACGCGCTCTCGAAGCCAAGGGCTGGGTCGAGCGCGAGCACTCAAAGACCGACCGTCGTCGCGTACACGTCACGGTGACCGACAAAGGATTCCAGGATCTCGAAATCAAACGTCGGGAATTCGAGAACCGCACTGCGGCTTTCCTCGAGCAGCTCGGCGAAACAGATACCCAAGAGATGGTGCGTCTTCTAAGGCGTGCCAACGAAATTATCGACCGCAATCAAGAAAGGAGAGATGCCGAGTGAGGATTCTCAAGCTCTTTAAAAAGCATATCCTGGCACTATTCGCAGCTATCGTACTTATCGTAATCAGCTGCAACGCCGATCTGGCACTGCCTACCTATATGAGCGACATCGTCGACGTGGGTGTGCAGCAAGGCGGCATCGCCTCGCCCGTGCCCGACACCATTCGCGCCGAATCGCTCAACGACCTCGAACTCTTTATGAGCGCCAAGGACGCCAAAGCTGTGGAGGCCGTGTTTAGCAAGGCTGACAAAAACGGCATTCGAACGTACAAGGGCACCGAGGAAGAGCGTGCCGATGGAGGCAAGATTGCCGACATTATGAGCCTGCCCGAGACTGTCGTCCTTTCGCTCAACCAGGGCATTGACGCCAACTCCATGGGCGACATGATGGGCTCGTCCAGCGAGAAAGACAACGACGCTGCTCAGGCCATGCCCACCCCCGAGCAAATGGCAGCGATGACGCCCGAGCAGCTCGCCGAGATGCAGCAGAAGGCCGCGGCGGCGCAAAACA
>CABURG010000078.1 GCA_902493835.1 uncultured Collinsella sp.
CTGATGTATGCCGTCCGCTGCGCCTGCCGCTACTTTGTGAGCTATTGGGGTCACGTGATGGGCGCGCGCATGGAGTCCAAAATGCGCGAGGACCTGTTCGACCAGTATGAGCGCTTTAGCTTTGCGTACTTCGACCGCAACAGCTCGGGCGACATGATGAGCCGCGTGGTCAACGACCTGTTCGATATCTGCGAGGCGGCGCACCACGTGCCCGAGTGGATCATCATCTGCGGCATCGAGATTATCGGTTCGTTTGTGATCCTCTTTACCATCGCCCCGGTGCTGGCGCTTGCCATGGCTGTGGTGACGGCGGCGTTTGCGGTCATCATGTTTTGGCAAAACATGCGCATGCGCGAGGTCTTTAGCGACAACCGCAAAAAGATCAGTGGCATCAATGCGCAGCTGCAGGATTCGCTGGCGGGCATGCGCGTGGTCAAGAGTTTTGCCAATGAGGAGACCGAACGCTTCAAGTTCCGCGCCTCCAACAATCGCTATCTTTCGTCCAAGGAGAACATGTATCACGCCATGGGCGTCTATACCGCGACATATGGCCTGCTCTCGGGTGTGCTCTATGTGATCGTGGTGCTGCTGGGCGGCTGGCTGGTCGCCCAGGGACAGCTGCAGGCGGTCGATATGGCGACCTTTGCACTCTATATTTCGCTGTTCTGCACGCCGCTCGAGACGCTCGTCAATTCGGCCGAAACGTATCAGAAGGCTATCGCCGGCTTTAAGCGTATGGACGAGGTGCTCTCGACTGCCCCGGATATCCAGGACAAGCCGGGCGCCACGGATCTGCGGGTGACCGCCGGCGCCGTGGAGTATCACGACGTGTGCTTTAGCTACGAGGATGTTGAGTTGGGCGAGGGCGGCGCCGACGGACGCCCTGTTATCGACCATATGAATCTGTCCATCAAGCCCGGGCAGACCATCGCTTTGGTTGGCCCTTCGGGCGGTGGCAAGTCCACGACCTGTTCGCTGCTGCCGCGCTTTTATGACGTGGCTGCCGGATCCATTAGCATTGACGGTCAGGACGTGCGCGATGTGACGCAGCAGAGCCTGCGCCGCGCCATCGGCCTGGTGCAGCAGGATGTCTACCTGTTTGACGGAACAATCGGCGAGAACATCGCCTACGGCAAGCCGGGCGCTACGGCGGAAGAGATCGCCGACGCCGCCCGTCGCGCCAACATCGATGCCTTTATCGAGTCGCTTCCACAGGGCTATGACACGGTCGTAGGCGAGCGCGGCAGCCGTCTTTCGGGCGGACAGAAGCAGCGTGTTGCCATCGCGCGTGTGTTCCTCAAGAACCCCAAAATCTTGATCTTGGACGAGGCGACGAGTGCTTTGGATAACGAGAGCGAGGAGGCGGTGCAGGAGTCGCTCGAAGAGCTGGCACGCGGCCGCACCACGATTATCATCGCCCACCGTCTTTCGACCATTAAGCATGCCGATGAGATTGCGACCGTTGAGCATGGTCGCGTTGTGGAGCGTGGCACGCACGAGGAGCTTCTCGCCCGTGGCGGCACCTATGCCCGTTACTATCGAATGCAGTTCGAAGGTGCGCGTGCGCACGAGCTCGACTGATTGATATGACAGGAAGTTTATGGCTGACAAGAACCCTTTGACTCCGGAAGAAGTGACGGAGTTATTCTCCGAAATCGATGCATCCGGTGTCTTGGATCCCACGCTCGCCAAAAAGCGTACCGAGCGCATGCGTGAGAAGGAGGCTGCGGCCAAGCGCGGTGATAAAGCGGCGCTAGCGCAGCTGCGCAGCGAGGACCGCGCGAGCCAGGCAAAACATATCGACCCGCTGTCCGAGGACGATCCTTCGGGCTCGCAGGTGAGCCATACCATTACGAAGACCGCGATGGCCGTGGTCATCGGTATTTTGGTGCTGATCGTGGGCATGCAGATTGGCTACGGCGTGATGCGTCGTCTGAACACCGCCAACTTGTCCGAGAGCGTTTCGGTCGATACCGTTTCGACGGCGCTGAAGGGCGGCCTTGAGTGGGGCAACGGTTTTACGCAGTTCCCGCTCGACTTTACCGTCGATGAAGCCGATGAGCGTACGGGCACGGTCGAGGTGACGGTGTTGGACACATCGTCTGCCAACGAGCTCGAGCTGCTGTCCAACGGGCAGATCCAGGCCGCGGCACTTGCGACCAACGCGCTGCTCAACGATAAGATCGACCGCGTGGTGTATAACGTTCACGCCTATATCGACGAGGATAGCAACATTCAGCACGATTCCTTCTTTGGCATGTTCCCCGCGCGAGGCCACCAGAGCGCCATCCTGACGTTCGTGTGGACCAAGAGCTCATCCAACGCCACGAATATCGACTGGAAGATGCGCATCGTGAGTATGGATGACACCATCGCCGAGCGCATTCAGAAGCAGGTGAACTCGGTGTCGTCGTTGATTGAGGACCCGGTGGTGAGCCAGACCAAGATTGACGAGGAAAAGGCCGAGCGTGACTTGGAGCATCGTCTGCATGGCCGCGAGATTTTCCGCGGCGGCAAGCCCGACCGAACGCCGTCCGAACTGCTGGAGCAGGACAAGAAAAAGTAAGAGGCCATTATCCCGCGTGAGCCACAAGCCCACGCGGGATAATTTTTCTGGGACGGGGATTAAATAATCATTATGCATAGAAAGTCATAATTATCATTTCGTAAACATTTCGATGAAATTAACGCCATGAGGCATGCTTGCGGTTACAATACCGCGAGGCCTAACTACACACCTTTAAGCCGGTCCCGTGAGACCGGGAAGGAGAATTATGGCGAACAACCATACCGCGGGCACTGCCGCCCGCACCTTCGCGCCCAGCGAACTTTGCCAGCGTATGCTGGCCAAAACCAGCAAGGGCACCTGCGGTCCCTGCATCCTGTATCTTGAGGATGGGACCATTTTTTATGGACGTGCATGCGGCGCCGCGGGCACCGCGACCGGCGAAGTCTGCTTCAACACCTCGCTCGAGGGCTACTTTGAGGTCATGACCGACCCGAGTTATGCCGGCCAAATCGTAACCATGACCTATCCGCAAATCGGCAACTACGGTATCGACGAGACCGACGTCCAGTCGGCCTTCCCCGGCGACACCGTGCGCCCTGCGAGCGCTCCGGCTATGCGCGGCATGATCGTTCGCGACATGTGCGCCACGCCTTCTAACTGGCGCTCGGCCGTCAGCGTGCCGGAGTACCTGCGCGCTCACGGCATCGTCGCTATCGAGGGTGTCGACACCCGCGCTCTGGTGCGCCATCTGCGCGACAATGGTTCCAAGATGGGCATTATCTCGACCGAGATCTTCGACGTCGACGAGCTTGCCGAGCGTCTGGCCGCAGCGCCCACGCTGGTAGGCGAGAACCTGGTCAAGACCGTGAGCTGCCCCGCGCCTCACGAGTTTGTGGCCGTCGACCTGCCTGCCACGCATGACTTTGCACTTGCTGCTGCCGCTCCTGCCCGTCACAAAGTGGTCGCCTACGACTGCGGTGTGAAGCGCGGCATTCTGGAGGGTCTGGTCCGCGCCGGCTGCGACCTTACCGTCGTGCCGTGGGATACGCCTGCCCAGCAGGTGCTCGACATGAATCCCGACGGTGTCTTTTTGTCCAATGGCCCCGGCGACCCCGATGCCGTGGTGGAGACCTACGAACAGGTGCAGCAGCTGATCGGCAAGGTGCCGGTCTTTGGTATTTGTCTTGGTCATCAGATGATCAGCCTGGCCTGCGGCGCCCAGATGGAAAAGCTTAAGTTCGGTCACCGCGGTGGCAACCAGCCGGTCATGAACCTGGTAAGCCGTCGCGTGGAGATCACCGCGCAAAACCATGGCTTTGGCCTGCTGTTTCCCAGCTTGGGCAAGCTTGTCCCCGAGCTTTCCGGCGGCGAGACCGAGCATGCGGCCGACGGCGACCTGCGCGTCTGGGTGCGCCGCGGAATCGCGCCGGTCGTGATGAACGAGCGCTTTGGCCGCATTCGCCTGACGCATGTGAACCTCAACGACGGCACCGCCGAGGGCATCCAACTGCTCGACGCCCCGTGCTTCTCGGTCCAGTACCACCCCGAGGCTTCGCCTGGCCCCACCGATGCCCACTATCTCTTTACCGCCTTTACGCGACTCATGGACGGCGAGGAGAACTACCTGGACATCGACACCGCGAAGGACCGCCTGGCTGGCTGGAATTTCGCCGAGACCGCCGCGACCGAGACCGAGGAGAACTAACATGCCGAAACGTACTGACATCAAGCGCATCCTCGTTATTGGTTCGGGCCCCATCGTCATTGGCCAGGCCTGCGAGTTCGACTACTCTGGCGCCCAGGCCTGCAAGGTGCTCAAGGAGGATGGCTTTGAGGTCATCCTGGTCAACTCCAACCCGGCGACCATCATGACCGACCCGGGTCTTGCCGACCGCACCTATGTCGAGCCCATTACCGCCGAGTTTATCGAGCGCGTAATCAAGAAAGAGCGCCCGGACGCGCTGCTGCCCACGCTGGGCGGCCAGACCGGTCTGAACGCCGCCGTCGAGCTGGCAAAGGACGGTACGCTCGACAAGTACGGCGTCGAGATGATCGGCTGCGACCTGGCCGCTATCGAGCGCGGCGAGGACCGCAAGCTCTTTAACGAGGCCATGGCCGAGATTGGCCTGGAGGTCGCGCGCTCGGGCTATGCCTACAGCGTGGCCGACGCCGAGGCTATCGCCGAGCGCGTGGGCTATCCCTGCGTACTGCGCCCGAGCTTTACCCTCGGCGGCGCCGGCGGCGGCATCGCTCACACCCACGAGGAGCTCGTCTCCATCGTGAGCCAGGGCCTGGAGCTCTCGCCTGCCCACGAGGTGCTGGTCGAGGAGTCCATCGAGGGCTGGAAAGAGTATGAGATGGAGGTCATGCGTGACCACGCCGGCAACGGCATCATCGTGTGCTCCATCGAGAATCTCGACCCCATGGGCGTGCATACCGGCGACTCCATCACCGTGGCGCCGGCGCAGACGCTCTCCGACCTTGAGTATCAGCGCATGCGTGTCGCCTCGCTCGCCATCTTGGAGAAGATCGGCGTCGAGACCGGTGGCTCCAACGTGCAGTTTGCCGTGAACCCCCAGACCGGCCGCCTGATCGTCATCGAGATGAACCCGCGCGTGAGCCGTTCGTCCGCCCTCGCTTCCAAGGCCACGGGTTTCCCCATCGCTAAGGCCGCCGCGCGCCTGGCCGTGGGCTATACGCTCGACGAGATCGTCAACGATATCACCAAGGCAACGCCCGCTTGCTTTGAGCCCACGATCGATTACTGCGTGGTAAAGGTGCCGCGCTTTGCCTTCGAGAAGTTCAAGGGCACCGACCCCACGCTCACCACGCGCATGAAGGCCGTGGGCGAGATCATGGCGATCGGCCGCACCTTTGAGGAGGCCTTTGGCAAGGCTATGCGCTCGCTGGAGGACGGCCACCAGGGCATTTGCGCCGGTGGAAAGGAGGGTGCCGACAAGCTGGGCGACGACGAGCTTGCTCAGGCCGTGGCAACCCCGACCGAGCATCGCATCTTCTTTGTGGTCGAGGCCCTGCGCCGTGGCTGGGACATCGCTCGCATCCATGCCATCTGCGGTATCGATCCGTGGTACCTCAACCGTATCAACGATATGGTGCAGGTCCAGGAGAGCATCCGCGGCCTGCGTGTGGAGGATATCGACGCCGACGCGATGCGCCTGCTCAAGCAGTACGGTACGAGCGACGCCGAGATCGCCGCGCTGACCGGCTCGGACGAGCGCTTTGTGCGCGCCTATCGCAAGGGCCTGGGCGTGGTTCCCAGCATGAAGACGGTCGATACCTGCGCTGCGGAGTTCTCGAGCGCCACGGAGTACCATTACAAGACGTACGAGAACATCTACCGCACGAGCCCGGATGCCAAGAAGTGCGTGGCTCCCGACGAGACCACGCCGGCGAGCAAGCCCAAGGCGATGATTCTGGGCGCCGGCCCCAACCGCATTGGCCAGGGTATCGAGTTCGATTACTGCTGCGTGCACGCGAGCTACGCGCTGGCGGCCCGCGGCTTCGAGACCATCATGGTCAACTGCAATCCCGAGACCGTCTCGACCGACTATGACACGTCCGACCGCCTGTACTTTGAGCCGCTCACCTACGAGGACGTCATGGACGTTATCGATGTTGAGCGCCCCGACGGCGTCGTGGTGACGCTCGGCGGCCAGACCCCGCTTAAGCTGGCGCGCATGCTCGAGGAGAGCGGCGTGAACATCATGGGCACCAAGCCCGATGCCATCGACTTTGCCGAGGACCGCGAGCGCTTTGCCGCCCTGCTCGACAAGCTGGGCATCATGTATCCGCCGGCGGGCCAGGCCACCTCGTTTGAGGAGGCCGAGGCCGTTGCCGCACACATCGGCTACCCGCTGCTGGTGCGTCCGAGCTACGTGCTGGGCGGCCGCGGCATGATGATCGCCTACGATGCCGAGCATCTGCGCGATTACATGGCCGAGGCTGCGCGCATTAGCCCCGACTACCCGGTGTACCTCGATCGCTTCCTGGAGGGCGCGATCGAGTCCGATGTCGACGCCCTGTGCGATGGCGAAGAGGTCTACATCGGCGGCATTCTGGAGCATATCGAGGAGGCCGGTATTCACTCCGGCGACTCTGCGACCTGCATCCCGCCGTTCAGCTTTAGCGAGAGCCTGCAGGCAAAGCTTCGCGAGACCACACGCCGCATCGCGATGGCGCTGGGCGTACGCGGCCTGGTCAACGTGCAGTATGCCATCAAGGGCGAGACCGTCTACGTGATCGAGGCCAACCCGCGTGCCAGCCGTACCGTGCCGTTCATCTCCAAGGCCACCGGCGTACCGCTGGCCAAGTGCGCGGCGCGTATCATGGCGGGCGATTCCATCGCGAGCCTGGGCCTGCCGAGCGACGAGCGTCAGCTGGACTGGTTCTGCATGAAGGAAGCCGTTATGCCCTGGGGTCGTTTCCCCGGTGCCGACGTTATCCTGGGGCCCGAGATGAAGTCGACGGGCGAGGTCATGGGTATCGCCAAGAGCTATCCCGAGGCATACGCCAAGACGCAGCTGGCGATTGACTACAAGCTGCCCGACCCGAGCGCCGGCAAGGTGTTCATCAGCGTGTGCGACCGTGACAAGCGCCACATCCTTTCGGTCGCGCGTATCCTGCGCTACCTGGGCTTTGATATCTGCTCCACCGAGGGCACGGCGCGCGTGCTGCGCGGCGGCAACGTGACCTGCGAGGTCGTGGAGAAGATTAGCGGCCCGCACGACGGCGAGCGTCCCAACATCGGTGACCTGATCGCCGATGGCAAGATTGCGGTAATCATCAACACGCCGTACGGTCCGGGCTCGCGTGGCGATGGCTACCTGCTACGTACCGAGGCCGTACGCCGCGGTGTGACCTGCGTGACGGCGATGTCTGCGGCCAACACGTACGTGAGTGCCATCGAGGCCGTGCGCGAAGACCAGCAGGGTCACGGCAGCGCCAACGACATGGGCATGGACGTCATCGCCCTGCAGGACCTGCCGCAGTACACGGTGTAGTTGACCTTGCCGGCCGGGGCGGGAGGGGCCGAGTTTCCCCCTTTCGCTCCGGCTGCAAGCAGAGTCGCTCAGGAGGAAACTCGGCCCCTCCCGCC
>CABURG010000079.1 GCA_902493835.1 uncultured Collinsella sp.
CCCGCACGACCTGGGCGAGACGGCCCGCGCCTGTATGCCTACTATCCTGCAGGCCTTCCTGGGCCGTCCGGACGACACGCCGGCGGGCGACGCCTTCGAGCGCCGTCTGTACGTGTGCCGCCGCACCATCGAAAAGGAGGCCGACGCCGAGTTTGCCCTGCGCGATAAGATCTTCTATGTGTGCTCCATGAGCTCGCGCACCATCGTGTACAAGGGCATGCTCGTTGCCACGCAGATGCGCCGTTTCTTCATCGATCTCAACGACGCCGCCGTCAAAACGGCCGTGGCGCTCGTCCACTCGCGCTACTCCACCAACACCACGCCCAGTTGGGAGCGTGCGCACCCCAACCGCTTTATCATCCACAACGGCGAGATCAACACCCTCAAGGGCAACGTCAACTGGATTCGCGCCCGCGAGCCCAACCTGTACAGCCCCGTGCTGCAGCACGATCTTGAGCGTGTGATGCCTATCATCAACCGCGAGGGTTCCGACTCCGCAATTCTGGATAACGTGCTCGAGTTTTTGGTTATGAACGGTCGTCCGCTCACGCGTGCCGCGTCCATGCTGCTGCCCGAGCCGTGGGACCACAACGACAACCTGAGCGAAGACCGCCGCGCCTACGATGCCTACCAGTCCATGCTCATGGAGCCGTGGGACGGCCCGGCCGCCATCGCCTTTACCGACGGTCGCACGCTGGGTGCCGCCCTCGACCGCAACGGCCTGCGTCCCGCCCGCTACTATGTGACGCGCGACGGTCGCTTTATGCTGGCAAGCGAGGTGGGCACCATCGAGGTGAGCCCCGAGAACATCCTGACGAGCGGCTGTCTGGGGCCGGGCCAGATGCTCGAGGTCGATTTTGCCCGCGGCCGCGTGATCTACAACGACGAGCTGCGTGCCCGCTATGCCAAGGAAAAGCCCTACCGCGACTGGATTGCCGAGGAGACGCTGACCGTTGACGCGCTTGATGAGCCCGTTGCGGCAACGCCCGCCGAGGACGCCGAGGTGCCCGCCGCCGTGCGTATGGCCAAGCTCGGCTACCACTGGGATGACGTCGACGAGGTCGTGCGTCCCATGGCCCAGCAGGGCAAGGCCCCGCTCGCCTCGATGGGTATCGATGCGCCGCTGGCCTGCCTGTCCAAGAAGACGCGCTCGTTCTTTGACTATTTCTATCAGCTGTTCGCCCAGGTCACGAACCCGCCCATCGACGCCCTTCGCGAGCATATGGTCACCTCGACCACGCTTTACCTGGGCAACCACGGCAATCTGCTCGAGGATTCCCGCACGGCCTGTCAGCTGGTGCGCTTGGAGCGCCCGTTGCTCAACGAGGAGGAGTTCGAGCATATCTGTGCCATCGACCGCGTGGGCTTTAAGACCCGCCGTTTCCGTGCCGTGTACCGCCGTGATGCCGGCGAGGGCGCACTGCAGGCTGCGCTCAAGCAGCTTGCAGAGGACGTTGAGGCTGCGGTCCGCGACGGCGTGAACATCGTGGTGTTGAGCGATCGTGCCGCTGCGGGCGAGGTGCCCGTGCCGTCGCTGCTCGCCGTGGGCTGCGTGCACAACCACTTGATCCGCGCCGGCGTGCGTACCTTTGCCGACATCGTGGTGGAGTGCGGCGACGCCGTGTCCCCGCACGACTTTGCGGCACTGGTGGGCTACTCCGCGAGCGGCATCTATCCGTACAACGCACATGCGTGCATCCGCGATCTGGCGGCACGCGGCGACCTGGACGTGACGGCCGAGCAGGGCATCGCCAACTACAACAAGGCCGCGACGGCGGGCATCGTCTCCATCATGTCCAAGATGGGCATCTCTACGGTGCAGAGCTATCATTCGGCGCAGATCTTCGAGGCCGTGGGCTTTACGCCGGAGTTCGTTAACGCGTACTTCGCTGGCACGGTGAGCCGTGTGGGCGGTATGGGCGTCGAGGACGTCGAGCGTGAGCAGAATGAGCGCTATGACGCCGCGCTCGCCATCCTTAAGAGTCCGGCTCCCGATCAGCTGCCCACACTGGGCCTGACCAAGTGGCGCCCGCTTGGTGGCGAGGATCACCTGATCGACCCTCAGACTGTCTACTTGCTGCAGACCGCCTGCCGTGAGGACAGCTACGACACCTTTAAGGAGTACAGCGCTCGCCTGCACCGTACCGGCCGTGCCGTGCGCCTGCGCGACTTGCTCGACTTTGATGCCAGCGGCCGCACCCCGGTGGCGCTCGACGAGGTGGAGCCCGCGCTCAACATCGTCCGACGCTTTAACACCGGCGCCATGTCGTACGGTTCCATCAGCAAAGAGGCACACGAGTGCATGGCCATCGCAATGAACCGCCTGCATGGGCGCTCCAACTCGGGTGAGGGCGGCGAGGATCCGCGTCGCGAGACCCCGCTGGCCAACGGTGACTCCAAGAATTCCGCCATCAAGCAGGTGGCAAGCGCGCGCTTTGGCGTGACGAGCCGCTACCTGTGCAGCGCCTTCGAGATTCAGATCAAGATGGCCCAGGGCGCCAAGCCCGGCGAGGGCGGACACCTGCCCGGCAAGAAGGTCTATCCCTGGATCGCCGAGGTCCGTCAGTCCACGCCCGGCATCGGCCTGATTTCGCCTCCGCCGCACCACGACATCTACTCCATCGAGGACCTGGCTGAGCTGATCTTCGATCTTAAGAACGCCAACCCCGGCGCGCGCGTGTCGGTCAAACTGGTCAGCGAGGCCGGCGTCGGCACCATCGCCACCGGTGTGGCCAAGGGTGCTGCCGACAAGATCTTGATCAGCGGCCACAATGGCGGCTCGGGTGCCGCGGCGCGCGATTCGATCTGGCACGCCGGTCTGCCGCTGGAGCTTGGCCTTGCCGAGGCCCAGCAGACGCTGCTGCAAAACGGACTGCGCTCGCGCGTGGTGCTCGAGGCCGATGGCAAGCTCATGGACGGCACCGATGTTGCCGTCGCCTGCTTGCTGGGTGCCGAGGAGTTTGGCTTTGCGACCATGCCGCTCATCTCCATGGGCTGCCTCATGCAGCGTGACTGCCAGCAGGACACCTGCCCGGCCGGCATCGCTACGCAAAACTGCCGCCTGCGTCGCGGCTTCCGCGGCAAGCCCGAGCACGTCGAGCACTTTATGCTCTTTGTTGCCAAGCAGTTGCGCGAGGTCATGGCGAGCCTGGGCTTCCGCACCGTCGACGAGATGGTCGGCCATCCCGAGTGCCTGCGTCAGATCGAGGTGCCGGGCAACCGCAAGGCCAACCTGCTCGATCTGTCTCCCGTGCTGGCGAGCGCGACCTGCGAGTTCGGTGCCCACATTCCGGGCGCCGACGGTCGCCACTTCCTGCCGCAGATGGCCGCGAACAGCGAGCTCGACAAGACGCTCGACTCCACGTTGTTTGTGCCCTATACGGCCGATGCCCGTGCGCACCTGCGTCCGATTCGCTTCCGCGCCGATATCGCCAACGTCAACCGCTGCGTGGGCACCATCTTGGGCAACGCGGTGACCAAGGCGCATCCCGAGGGCCTGCCCGCCGGCTCCATCATCGTCGATTGCGACGGTTCGGCCGGTCAGAGCTTTGGCGCTTTCCTGCCGCGCGGCATTACGCTCAACGTGTGCGGCGACGCCAACGACTACTTTGGCAAGGGCCTTTCGGGCGGCGAGGTGTCGGTGCGCCCCAACCCGCATGCGACCTACAAGTTCGACGAGAACATCATCGTGGGCAACGTTGCGTTCTTTGGTGCCACGAGCGGCCGCGGCTTCATTAACGGTCTTGCCGGCCAGCGTTTTGCCGTGCGCAACTCCGGTGCCACCGTGGTGGTCGAGGGCTGCGGCAACCATGGCTGCGAGTACATGACGGGCGGTCTGGCGCTCATCCTGGGCGAGGTCGGGCAGAATTTTGCCGCCGGCATGACGGGTGGTGTGGCCTACGTCTTTGACCAGTACGGCACGCTCAGTGCCCGCGTGAACCATGAGAGCGTGGAGCTCAAGGCCCCGACGGCCGGCGAGCTGGCGCAGGTTCGCGAGCTCATCCAGGAGCACGTGGACGCGACGCAGAGCCCACGCGGCATCAAGCTGCTCTACAGCTTTGAGACGATGAGCAAGCACTTTGTGAAGGTCATTCCGACCGAGTACGAGCGCGTGCTGGCGATTGTCGCCGCGGGCGAGGCCGTGGGCAAGACGCATGCGCAGGCCGAGGAGTTGGCGTTTGACATCGTGACCGGCCGCGCGAGTGCCGCGGATGTCGCTCGCTTTGATGTCGCGGGCGGCGCTGCGGACACTGCGTCCGTGGCTGCCAGCTCTGTTGCTTCGACCAAGAAGGAGGCGTAAGTGCCATGGGCAAGCCCGGTGCTTTTCTTGATATCGATCGCGTGACCCACGAGCTGCGCCCCGTGGAGGAGCGCAGCCGCGATTTCGATCCGCTGTACGTGGAGCTCGATGACGATGCGCGCCGCGCCCAGGCGAGCCGCTGCATGATGTGCGGCGTGGCGTTTTGCCAGATGGGCGCGAGCTTTGGCAAGGCGCGTCCGAGCGGCTGTCCGCTGCACAACCTGATTCCCGAGTGGAACGAGCTGGTGTACCGCGGCCGCTGGGACGAGGCTGCCGAGCGTCTGTCGCTCACCTCGCCCATGCCCGAGTTCACGAGTCGCGTGTGCCCGGCGCTGTGCGAGGCCGCGTGCAACCTGGGTTCGGTCGATGGCCAGCCCACGACGATCCATGACAACGAGCGTGCGATTAGCGACCATGAGTGGGCAAATGGCGGTCCGCGTCGCTTTGGGCCGGCAGGGGAGGGCGCACCCACGGTTGCCGTGGTGGGCTCCGGTCCTGCTGGTCTGGTGGCGGCATGGGAGCTCGCGCGTCGTGGCGCCCGGGTGACGGTGTTTGAGCGTGACGACCGCCCGGGCGGTCTGCTCATGTACGGCATTCCCAACATGAAGCTCGAGAAGTCCGTGGTCGAGCGTCGCGTGGCGCTCATGCGCGAGCTGGGCATTGTGTTTGAGCTTGGTGCCGATGTGAACGATCCCAAGGTTGCCGCCAAGCTCGATGGCTTTGACGCCGTCGTGGTGGCTGTCGGCGCTCGTGCCCCGCGTGGACTGGCTGCTGAGAATATTGACGCGCCCGGCGTGGCGTACGCGGTGGACTACCTGACGGCTTCGACCGTCTCGGTGCTCGATGGTGGTGAGCCCGCGGTGAACGCGCGCGGCCTGGACGTTGTGGTCATTGGCGGCGGCGATACCGGCAACGACTGCGTGGGTACCGCGGTGCGCCAGGGTGCGCGCAGCGTGCGCCAGTTTGAGTTCTTGCCGGCTGCGCCCGATAAGCGTGCGGTGAGCAACCCTTGGCCGCAGTGGCCCAACGTTAAGAAGACCGACTACGGCCAGCAGGAGGCTGTCGCTGCGATGGGTGGCGAGATGCGTGCCTGGGGTGTGGATACGCTCGAGGTGCTGCTGGACAAGAAGGGTGCGGCTGCGGGTCTGCGCGTGGTCGATCTGGACTGGTCGGCGGGCAAGCCCGAGCGCATCGCGGGCTCCGAGCATGAGGTGCTGGCGCAGCTGGTGCTCATCGCCTGTGGCTTTACGGGCCCCGAGCACGGCGTGTTCGATGCGGTGAGCGTGCCTGTTGCTACCGCTGGTCGTCCGCTGCCGGTGATGGCTGCCGAGGGTTCGCACCTCGCGGCTCGCACGGAGGATGTCGCCGCGGATGCCGCGCCGGTGTATGTGGCGGGTGATGCCCGCAACGGCAGCTCTCTCGTTGTGAACGCCATGGCCGATGCCCTGGCCTGCGCAACCGAAGTCGCCGAGGCGCTGGAACTGTAAGGCGGCTGTCCACAACTGAATCGGCAAGGGCTGTCCCCAACGGCCGGCACATAAGGAACGTCCCCAAGTGCCGGCAGTTGGGGACGTTCCTTTTTTGCCGGCAGCCTGGGACACTCCTTGCGAGTTCGCAGGCGACTTTGTCATTTGTCGACGTGCAAGTGTTCATTCGTCGACGTTTGCGACTGTGCTACTCTGCTCTTTCTGTGGCGGTAGCGGGCGCTTGCCTCAAATGGGTGAAATGGCTGTCTATATCTACCTGCGGTTTCTTTGCGGTGCGCTCATTCGGTCAAGTGTCCCGTCAAGTGTTTGGTTAGCATCTGGTTTGCAGTCGAAGGCCTATTTTGCCCGCGCTTGCCTCGGTTGCTCGCCCTCCTCGTAAGCTCAAATTGAGGCCCATCAGTTTGAGGAGGATGCCATGACTGACCAAGTTTTTGACCGAGCAAAGCTGGCTGCAGCTGTCGGCAACGATATTGCCGACATGGCTCACTTTTGGACGCTGCGGAAGTTTCAATTCCTGGAGCCGGCGCGCGAGCAGTTCGAGATTACCGTCGATCCGTGGCTCAGCTATTGTGAGGAACCTTCTCAAAACGAAATCATGGCCTACAACATGGCGTTTACCGATTGGCTGCTGTTTGAGCGCCCCTATTACCACGGCAAGACGCTGTTGGAGCTGTATGTGGATGAGCCGCCAGCGTCAATTTCTCCTGCTTCGCTCGGGCGACTTAAGCAGGTGCGTGACACGCAGCATTTCTCGCGCTTTGGCATTTTGGACAAGGATCCCGCGACTGGCATGGTCGTGCTGAAGGATACGCGCACCGACCGTCGCTTTGACGCCTACGACCCACATATCGTGCAAAAGGAGCACTGGAACGATGGCGCGATTGCGGTGCGACTTGCGTGCGTCGACGATGTCTGGCTGACGGCGGGGCAGCTCTACCTGTATGACATCGCGCGCCTGAGCGACACGGCGGTCGACGGGCCGGGCGCGGTGCATCCCGAGGACCTAGAGGATGGTTTCGACACCTCGTGCATCAGCTTCTTTTTGCGCCTGGTCCGTGACATCATGGGCGCCCAGGGGCGGTACGTGAAGTCGCTCAATATTTACGAGCAGGAATGGGAGTAGGGAGTGGGCTGTCGCAGCGCCGCCGCCTGTCTATTCGTCTCGATTTGTAACGTTTAGGGACAAAAAACCGGTCTACCTGTTACAGATCGAGACGTTTGGCACCTGGCTGGGGGAATGTCCCAATCTGTAACATCTACAGGTCAAAACTCGACCCAACTGTTACAGATCAAGACGTTTGTCGACAGAGGCGACGGTGACAATGGTCCATTTGTCCGATGTGGTGGTGATGGAAGTGTCTAATACCGTTTTCAAACACAAGCATGCAACACGTAACACCTTGGCGCGGAATAGGATGCTTGCCAGGCTCGCGAAGGCGGCTGAACAAGGCGTGCTGCTTGTGACGCACGACAATGCCGAGCTCATGTGGCTGCGGCGTCATGTGGGAACCGATGATATTGCGGAGCCCGAGTCGTATCTGTTCTGCTTTCAACATGATTGGGATGCGTTGACGCCGACGGAGCGAGCACTACGTACCATCAGAGGGCTTGCGGAGTTTCATCCCGATTGGGCGTTTTGGGGTTATGACGCGGCACTTTTGTGGGGTCTGGAGGTGCCGAATGATCTGCTTGGGCCGCGATTTCTTGTTTCAAGACTTTAGTCTGCTGGCCGCGCAGCGGCCAGCTTTAAACCACCCGCTACGCGGGTGGAGACAAACGGCTTTACAAAGCCACCCCTCCGACCGATATTGACGATTGTTCAGGCC
>CABURG010000080.1 GCA_902493835.1 uncultured Collinsella sp.
ATATATCGCACGGCTGACGTTTCGCTTGCCGCCGCTCGATTCCTTGAATACCTCTAAACGTGTGCACGTCATTGTCCGCTTTGGGCAAAACTCGGAGTTCCGTACGTTTTCTTATGAAATTGAACTTTCGAATGAGGTACGGCGCTATACTGCTTGCTAAATTGAACCTTGGTTCAATTCGTGTTCTATAAATTGAACTTTGCCAGCAAGGAGGTTCCTGTGGCCCAAGAGACGTTTTGCGATCGCCTGCGACAGACTATGTCCAATCGCGACGTTCGCCAGTCGGACGTGATCCGCGCATCGGAGATGCTCGGCAAAAAACTCGGCAAGAGTCAGATGAGCCAATATGTGAGCGGCAAGACGATCCCGCGGCGCGATGTGGCTGAGCTGCTCGCCCGTATTTTGGAGGTCGATGTTACCTGGCTGCTTGCCGGCGACGCCGATCAAGGCGAGGCATCATCACCCCGCAACGATTCCAAGCCCGAACCCCATCCCTTAGCTCAAATTGCAAGGAGCACCACCATGCGTACTTTTTCTAAATCCACCAAGCTCGATAACGTCCTGTATGACGTGCGCGGTCCCGTCGTCGACGAGGCCGCCCGTATGGAGGACGAGGGCGAGCGCATCCTCAAGCTCAATATCGGCAACCCGGCGCCCTTCGGTTTCCGCACGCCCGATGAGGTCATCAAGGACATGCGCCAGCAGCTGCCCGACTGCGAAGGCTATTCCAACTCGCGTGGCCTGTTCTCCGCGCGCAAGGCGATCATGCAGTATTCGCAGATCAAGGGCCTGCCCAACGTTCAGATGGAGCATATCTACACGGGCAACGGTGTGTCCGAGCTCATTCAGCTTTCGATGAACGCGCTGCTCGACAACGGCGACGAGATTCTGATCCCCAGCCCCGACTATCCGCTCTGGACGGCGTGCGCAACCCTTGCCGGCGGTCATCCCGTACATTATCTGTGCGATGAGCAGGCGGATTGGTATCCCGACTTGGAGGATATGGAGTCCAAGATTACGAGCGCGACCAAAGCCCTCGTCATCATCAACCCCAACAACCCCACGGGTTCTGTCTATCCGCGCGAGGTGCTCGAGGGCATCGTCGAGATTGCACGCAGGCATCAGCTGATGATCTTTGCCGATGAAATCTACGACCGCCTGTGCATGGACGGCTACGAGCACGTCTCGATTGCCTCGCTCGCCCCCGACCTGCCCTGCGTCACCTTTAGCGGCCTTTCCAAGTCGCACATGATCGCGGGCTATCGTATTGGCTGGATGGTGCTTTCGGGCAACCAGCGCTGCATGAGCGACTTCATCATGGGCGTCAACATGCTCTCTAACATGCGCCTGTGCTCCAACGTGCCGGCCCAGTCGATCGTCCAGACGGCACTCGGTGGCCATCAGTCCGTCAACGACTACATCCGTCCCGGCGGCCGTGTCTACGAGCAGCGCAACTTTGTGTATGAGGCGCTCAACAAGATCGACGGCATCTCGGTGGTTAAGCCGCGTGCGGCGTTCTACATCTTCCCCAAGATGGATGTTAAAAAGTTCAACATCACCGATGACGAGCAGTTCGCCCTTGACCTGCTGCACGAGAAGAAGATCCTGATCACGCGCGGCGGCGGCTTCAACTGGGCTGAGCCCGACCACTTCCGCATCGTGTACCTGCCGCGCATGGAAGTACTCAAAGAGTCCCTTGAAGACCTCGCCGACTTCTTTGACCATTACCGTCAATCATAACGACAGAGATAGTCTGTCATTTAACGGGCGGCCCGTAACAGATTCGGGTCGCCCGTTTTCTGTTAAAGCTCGCGTTGTCGGCGTCTCGATCGTTTGGGCGAGTGGGAATCGCGTGTGAACGGAAAACTGTATTCCAAAATGGAATACAGTGTGCTTCAACTGGAATTGATGTCCGTGTGTCCGCTTTTTTAGAATGTTCTCGACAAGATGAAAGGCGGTCCCCACCAATGATTATCGATGCAAATTCCTACTGGTTTGACGAGCGCATCTTCCATGACGAGACACTCTGTGAACAGTTTTTGGCCGAGGTGCCCCGCGCTTACGACACCGAGGGCTACCTGACCGTAAGCCCCACGGGCAAGCGACAGATTGTGATCGAAAAGCCCGCTGGCTTCCCAGGCCTCAACTATATCGAGGGAGACTACACCCTTGAGAAGCGTCTGGCAGACATGGACGAGGCGGGGGTCGATAAAGCGATTCTCAAGCTCCCCGGCTGCCATGAGTGGATGTCGCTCGAGATGTGCCGGCGTTTCAACGACGGTATGGCTGCTGACGCGAAGGCGTCAAGTGGCCGTCTGATTCCGCTTGTCGCCGTGCCGCCCTTTGGCACCAAAGCGAATTTGGAGGAGCTCGACCGCAGGCTCGACGATGGTTTTGCGGGTGTGCAGCTCTGCGCTCACTACGGCAAGCGCTATCTCGACGACCAGGTCTTCTCGAGCTTTTTCGAGCACCTGAACGAACGCCATGTCACCGTTTACGTGCACCATGTTCCCGTGCCGGTCGAGAACGAATCGCTTCTCGCGTACGACAACCTTCGCCGCTCTTATGGCCGCTGCGTCGACCAAACTACGGCGATCGGCCGAGAGATCTTTGGCGATTTCTTTGAACGCTACCCCAATATCAAGATGGTCCACTCCATGCTCGGCGGCGCATACTTTGCGTTTAAGGAGATGCTGCTGCCTCATGGTCCCAAGCGCCCTGATGCTTCTGGCCGTTTTCAGGTCGATACCGAGACCGTTTCCAGGTGCCTCGAGAACAACATCTATTTCGACATGTCCCATGCTCAGCCTTGGGGCAAGACACTCCTTGCCTGCGCGGTTGACGTGCTGGGTGCAGACCATATTGTTTTTGGCACGAGCTATCCCGTTAAACGCGAGTGGCTCACCGAGGGTGTCGCCTGCGTTCGCGCTGCAAATCTGAGCGATACAGACAGCGACCTTGTGCTTGGCGGTACGGCGCAGCAACTGTACGGTGTCGAGTGAGCGGCAATCAGAGGGGAGTATCTGCCATGGACGAAGGAGAGATGAGGGCTGGGGCCGCTCGTGTGGCCATCGATCTTGGGGACGTGTTGCCGTTCGACGGTTTCGACGAACTCCGTCATGAGGTCTTCGCCCGTGCCCTTATCATCGAGGGGACGGGGCGACGCGCCTGCGTCCTTTCGCTTGAGGTCACCTCGATCGCTCCGGCTCTACTCGCCGATCTGCGTGAGGTTGTTGAGGATGCCGCCAATTGCAGCGGTGCTTATTCTTGGGTGGTTCCTACCCATACGTTTTCCATGCCTCACGTCCGCACTCCCGGGCATCTTGCCGACGATGCTACCCGCAATCGCAACGAGCGCTATCGCGCAGCGCTCGTCGCTGCCGCCCGCACGGCTGTCGAGCGCGCTGTTGCGGGCATTCGCTCTGCCACGCTCGCCGCTGTGGAGGGCGAATGCCCCGTGAACGTTAATCGCGACATTGAGACGCCTGCCGGCTGGTGGTTGGGCTCGAATCCCAGGGGGTTTGCCGACCACACGATGCCCGTACTCGCCATAAGGGATGCCGGGGGCGAGTATGTTGCCGTGCTCGCGACGGCGGACGTTCAGTCCTCCGTGCTCGACGGGTCGCGCGACTCCGAGGGGAGGCGCATGGCGAGCGGAGACCTCTTTGGTTTTGCCGCCATGTCACTCGAGCGCGAGCTGGGCGGCGTTGCCCTGTTGCTGCCAGGCGCCGCGGGCGACCAAGGTCCGGCGGAGCGCGCCATGAACGTCATGTTCGATGCGGCCGGCGTTAAGCAGACGGTCGATGCCCATGAGGACGGATACCGCATGCTGCACCAGCAGGGGCAGGCCTTGGGCGATGCTTTGATCGAGGCCGCTCGCATGGCGCGTAAGGATGACGCTACCGGCATCGGTGCCCGCACGGTCGACGTTCTCCTGCCCGCTCAGACGCGCGCCGATTTTCACTCTTTGGCTCCGCACCGAACGTATGAGTTTCATGCCGCTGGCGAGCAGCGCACGAGGGTCTATCTACTCCGGCTGGGAAACGTCGAGCTTGTCGGCGTACAACCCGAGGTCTCGAGTGCATTCGGCGCCACTGTGCGCGCCGCTCGGTCCGGCTCTGTGTTCTTTGCCACGCTCGTCAACGGCGGACAGAAGTACCTGCCGGCCCCCGATGCGTACGAGAAAATCACCTATGAGGCCATGAACTCCGGCTTTGCCGCCGGCTCCCATGAGCGCCTCGTCGAAATCATCATTGCCGCCTTGAATGCGGCGTGACACAGAAGGAGAACGTGCATGAACATTGGACACGCGCGCCGCAAAATCACCCCACAGGGCGACATCTACCTGATTGGCTACCGCAATCTTCCCAACCGTCTTGAACCTGCGACGGGCGTCCATGACGACGTCTTCGCCAACGCCATTCTCTTCCAGCAAGGCGAACGTGAAGTGTTTCTCTTTAATGCCGATGTCCTCGAGTTCGAAGAAAGCATGGCCGAGGAAGTCAAGACAATGCTCGCCGAGCGCTACGGCATTGACCGTGATTGCGTCCTGCTCTCGGCGACGCACGACCATACTTCAATCGTCGCTTACCACCGCAGCTGGTGGACGGGAAAATTCGACGAGAACTACTACCGCTGGTTCCTCGATACCATTTGCCAATGCTTTGAGGAGTGCCGTGCCAACGCACAGCCCGCGATTTGTCGCTTGGGCAAGCAGGTCATCACCGGTTTCTACGACAACCGCATCATCCCAGGTGAACTCGCCGACAATGAGGTCATTGTCGTATCGTTCTTCGATACCGAAGGCAAGCCATTTGCGGGCTTTGTGAACTGGGCGGTGCATTCCGCTTGCGTCGGACCCGACTGCACGGAGCTCACGAGCGAACTCGCCGGTCTTACCGGCAAAAAGCTCGCTCAGAGTCTTGGTTACTATCCGGCCATGGTCGTCGGTGCTGCTGGCGACTGTAGCGACCGCAATTTTCGCCAGGGACGCGGCATTCCCGAGGTCGAGCGCGTTTCGACCGGTCTTGCCGAGGCGATTTCCCAGATCAAGCTCGATCGCGAGGTCGTTCTCGACCGCATCGAGCCTCAGACGTTCTATCACACCGTTGCCCATGACGACTTTTCGCTCACGCTTAAGTGTGCCGTCATCAGTTTGGGCGGCCTGCATCTCTTTGTGTTCCCGAGTGAGCTCGGCAGCGACCTGGGTATTCGCATGAAGCGCGAATGCCCGGTCGAGGGAATAGTTTGCGGTTACACCAACGGCTATTTCGAGTATTTCCTTCCGGCACGCGAGTACGGCCTCTCCTTTGAGACCGAGCGTACTCAGATTCCCCAGGGCGAACCGGAACGTCTGTGTGACAAGTTCTGCCAGACGACGAGACTTCTCGGCGCAGCAGATTCGCGTCTGTAGACCTGATTGCGTGACATGGGCCAATGAGGCTCCCTGCCATGTGATCGGCATCTTCCATCTTCTCTGCCGTTTCCCATCCCGGGCGTACGTGCGTCCGCGGATTACAAAGGGGGAAGCGGGTTCCTTGCCCTCCCACGTCGACTACGGAGGCCTGAAATCGATGCTATACCCCGCTCAGAAAAAGGAGAATTCCATGAAATACCAGAAGCTTTGCGATGAAATCATCACAAAGGTCGGTGGTCGAGACAATGTGTTAGACGTGAGCCACTGCATTACGCGTCTCCGCTTCCACCTCAAGGATGAATCACTTGCCCAGACCAATGAACTTAAGGCGACGAAGGGCGTCGTTGACGTCATCCAGGCTGGCGGACAGTATCAGGTCGTGATTGGTGCCACTGTCGAGGCCGTCTACAACGACCTTGTTCAGATTGGCGGGTTCGACACCAAGCCCGCGCTCGATATCGATGAAGGCGACGACGTCAAAAAGGGCGATCCATTCTCGCGTCTGCTTGCCATCATCTCCGAGATTCTGCAACCGGTTCTTGGCGTGCTTATGGCCGGTGGCTTTATCAAGTCGATGCTCGCGCTCTGCACGGTTGCCGGTTGGCTTGCCAAGGACAGCAATACCTATGTGACGCTCTCGGCAATCGGAGATTCGGTCTTCTATTACTTTCCGCTAATCATTGGCTGGACGTCGGCCAAGAAGTTCGGACTTAAGCCCGTTATGGGAATGGCGCTCGGCGGTATCCTCGTCTACCCGACGCTCGTTGGCCTTATGGGCGGAGATCCGCTCTACACGCTCGGCGCCGGCACGGTCTTCGAGTCCAATGTCTACGGTGATATTTTTGGCATCCCGCTGATCATGCAGAATTACTCATCGACGATTCTGCCTGCGATCTTTATCGTCTGGATTGCCTCCAAGGTACACAAGGCCCTTTCTAACGCGCTGCCCGCGCTTGTGAGCTCGTTCTTCTCCAACATCCTGACGCTCCTCATTTGCGGCATCCTTGGCCTGCTTGTGGTCGGTCCGGTCATGACGGTCCTCTCCAACATCGTTGCCCAGATCATTCTGATGCTCATCAACTTCCAACCCGCCATCGCCGGCTTCGTCATCGGCACGTTCTGGAGCCTGCTCGTCATGTTCGGCCTGCACTGGGGTATCATCCCGCTGTGGTTCCTCGATGTCGCAACCTACGGCTATGACCTCATTAACCCGCTCGTGTATGCAGGCGGTTGTGCCATCGCCGGCGCTGTGCTTGGCATGATCATCCGAACCAAGGACTCCGAGGAAAATGCTGCCGTCAACATTCCCGCCCTTGTCTCTTCGATTTTCGGTGTCAACGAGCCTGCGCTTTACGCCATCTTGCTGCCGCGTAAGCGCCTTATGTGGGCAACCTTTATTTCCGCTGGTGTAGGCGGCGCCATTGCCGGCCTCATGGGTGCCAAGCTCTATGCCTTCGGCGCCTCCGGCCCGCTCGGTTTCCCGAGCTTTATTAACCCTGCCGGCATCGACACGGGCTTTATCGGCCTTGTCATCTCCGGTGTGGTCGCTTTCGTTCTGGCTCTTGTCGCCGCTATGGTGATCGGTACCAAGAAGGACGAGGGCGGTAAGGCACTCAACATCTCGGTGGACTAGTCTTTCTGCGCACTTTAACTAAATATGCCTCGGACGGCGACGTGCCGCCCGAGGCATATTTGTATTATGTGCCGTTGTCAGCGTGTTTGCGGACACAGGTCTGCGGTTGTGGAGCAGCGGGGATTATGACGGTCGTGCCGCGGTGGAAGATGTACGGTCGCCCTGCAGGAGCTGACGGTAGGGGAGGAAGCCGATGAACGAGACGACCGCCTGCGAGTGCGCGGCGTTCCGCTTGAGGTAGAGCCTGACCTCGGAGGTCGTCGCGGGCTCAAGCGGCACCAGGGCTACCTTTCCGCTGGCAAGCGATTCCGCCGGCTTGCGCATGAGGAATGAGACGCCGGCGCCGCGCGCGACAAGGGAGATGATGTTCTCGGCTCGTTTGCCGGTGAACGTAACACGTGGGCCAAATTCAGCTTCGCGACAAAGGGAAAGGACGAGTTCGCTTACGAACGAGCCTTGGGGAAGCATGAGGAAATTCTCGTCGATAAGGTCGTCTATCTCAACGGCGTCACGTTCGGCGAGCGGATGGTCGAGCGGAAGGACGGCC
>CABURG010000081.1 GCA_902493835.1 uncultured Collinsella sp.
CGCAAGGAGAAGACCATGGCCGAGCGTCTCGCCAACGAGATCCTCGACGCCTCCAACGGTCTTGGCGCTTCCGTCAAGAAGCGTGAGGACGTCTTCAAGATGGCCGAGGCCAACCGCGCGTTCTCTCACTATCGTTGGTAAGTTAAGGTAAGGAACTAACATGGCTAAGCCTAAGTACAAGCTTTCCGATACCCGTAACATCGGCATCATGGCCCACATCGATGCCGGTAAGACCACCACGACCGAGCGTATTCTTTACTACACCGGTAAGACCCACAAGATTGGTGAGGTCCATGAGGGCGCTGCCACCATGGACTGGATGGTTCAGGAGCAGGAGCGCGGCGTAACCATTACCTCCGCTGCTACCACGTGCTTCTGGAACAAGGACGGTAAGGACTACCGCATCCAGATCATCGACACCCCGGGCCACGTTGACTTCACCGCCGAGGTCGAGCGCTGCCTGCGCGTCCTCGATGGCGCTGTCGCCGTCTTCGACGCCGTTGCCGGCGTTCAGCCCCAGTCTGAGACCGTTTGGCGTCAGGCTTCTACCTTCAACGTCCCCCGCATCGCCTTCATCAACAAGTATGACCGCGTGGGCGCTGACTTCTTCAACGCTATCGAGACCATGAAGGATCGTCTCGACGCTAACGCCGTGGCCGCTCAGGTCCCGATGGGCGCCGAGGACAACTTCTGGGGCGTCATCGACCTCGTCACCATGACCGCATGGGACTTCAAGGCCGACGACAAGGGCATGACCTACCCCGAGCCGATGGACGAGATCCCGGCTGAGTTCGCCGACATCGCTGCCACCAAGCGCGAGGAGCTCCTCGACGCTGCTGCCAGCTTTGACGACGAGCTCATGGAGAAGATCCTCATGGAGGAGGACTTCACCGTCGAGGAGCTCAAGGCTGCTCTGCGCAAGGGCGTTCTGGCCAACGAGCTCAACCTCGTCTTCGTGGGCTCCGCCTACAAGAACAAGGGCGTCCAGGAGCTGCTCGACGCTGTCGTCGACTACCTGCCCAGTCCGCTCGACGTCGAGGCCGTCACCGGTACCGATCCGGACACCGGCGAGGAGATCGAGCGTCATCCTTCCTTCGACGAGCCCTTCTCCGGCCTGGTCTTCAAGATCATGACTGACCCGTTCGTCGGTAAGCTCACCTACGTCCGCGTTTACTCCGGCCGCGCCGAGTCCGGCTCCTACGTTGTCAACGCTTCCAACGGTCAGCGCGAGCGCCTCGGCCGCATCCTCGAGATGAACGCCGCCGAGCGTATCGACCGTGACGACGCCGCTGCCGGCGACATCGTCGCTTGCGTCGGCTTCAAGAACTCCACCACCGGCGACACCCTGTGCGCCGAGGGCAAGGAGATCGTCCTCGAGAAGATCGAGTTCGCTAAGCCCGTTATCGACGTTGCCATCGAGCCCAAGACCAAGGCCGAGCAGGACAAGATGTCCCTGGCTCTGACCAAGCTCGCCGAGGAGGACCCGACCTTCCAGGTGTCCACCAACCACGAGACCGGCCAGACCATCATCGCCGGCATGGGCGAGCTGCACCTCGAGATCATCGTCGACCGCTTGCTCCGCGAGTTCAAGGTTGACGCTAACGTTGGCAAGCCCCAGGTTGCCTACCGCGAGACCGCTGGTCACGACGTCGAGAAGGCTGAGGGCAAGTTCGTCCGTCAGTCCGGCGGTCGCGGTCAGTACGGCCACGCCGTCATCAAGCTCGAGAAGATGGAGGAGGGCTTCGGCTACGAGTTCGTCAACGCTATCGTCGGCGGCGTCGTGCCCAAGGAGTACATCCCGTCCATCGACAAGGGCATCCAGGAGGCCCTGAACACCGGTGTTATCGCCGGCTTCCCGGTCCTCGACGTTAAGGTCACCCTGTTCGACGGTTCTTACCACGAGGTCGACTCCTCCGAGGCCGCCTTCAAGATCGCCGGTTCCATGGCTATCAAGGACGCCCTCAAGAAGTCCGATCCGCAGCTGCTCGAGCCGATCATGGCTGTCGAGGTCGAGACCCCCGAGCAGTACATGGGCGACGTTATGGGCAACCTCTCCGGTCGCCGCGGCAAGATCGAGGGCATGGAGGATCGCAAGAACAGCAAGCTCATCCGTGCCAAGGTGCCGCTGGGCGAGATGTTCGGTTACGCTACCGACCTTCGCTCCCAGACCCAGGGCCGTGCATCCTACACGATGCAGTTCGACTCTTATGAGCCCGCGCCCAAGTCCATCGTGGACGAGGTCATGAGCAAGAACGCCTAAGTTCGAGCTCCCTGTTACGTAATCCGCGAGAACATCTCTCGCACTCTTTGGAGGTTTAAGTTGGCTACCCAGAAGATCCGCATTCGCCTCAAGGGCTATGATCACGAGGTCGTCGATCAGTCCGCGAAGCTCATCGTCGAGACCGCTCAGAAGACCGGCGCTCGCGTTTCCGGTCCTGTCCCCCTGCCCACCGAGCGCAACCTGTACACGGTTATCCGCTCGCCGCACGTGAACAAGGACTCCCGTGAGCAGTTCGAGATGCGCACCCACAAGCGCCTCATCGACATCCTCGATCCCACCTCGGGCACCGTTGATTCGCTCATGCGTCTCGACCTCCCCGCTGGCGTCGACATCGACATCAAGCTCTAAGCGATATTGCTCATAGCTTAAAGGGCCCCGCTGCCGTTACGGTAGCGGGGCCCTTTTGTTTTGAGTTTAGATTTTGGGATAGTGAATTCGTCTGCCGAGCCGACGGCTGCGGCGTCCTATTCGCTCAGGGGGCGCAAGGACGCTTCTTCGAAGTGGAAGACGCACAAGCCGCTCTCGGTCTCAATGCTTGCGCGGCCGCAATCGTCGACCGTTCTAAAGATGCCGCGTGCCAGCTCGTCTCCTGCGGGGGAGCGGGCGATAACGTGCTCTCCAATCCAATTGAGATGACCGATATAAACATCGCGGACGGGCGCGAGCGGTCCGGCGTTTTCTTCCATGGCGTTGAGACGCTCTGCCCACGCGTTCACAGCGTTTACGACGGTGTGATAGACCTCCTTGAGTAACACATCGACGGTGGGAACGTTCTCGTTGAGATCCGAGAGACCGATTGCCGGCAGGCCGCCATCGGGAACCTCCGAGGGCACATAGTTCACATTGACGCCAATGCCGCAGACGGCGAAAGGTTTGCCTTCGTTATCGCGTGCGGCTTCGACCAGAATGCCGCCGAGTTTGCGCCCTCGCGCGACGAGGTCGTTGGGCCATTTGAGGCCGATCTCGTTAGCAAGACCTTGCGCCTCGAGTGCCTCGAGCACCGCTAGGCCGCTGACGGCGGCAAGACCAGAGTACTTGGCGGGATCAACACGTGGACGCAGGAGAATCGAGAGCAACAAGTTACCAGCGGTTGAATCCCACTTGTGGCCGCGTCGGCCGCGTCCTGCTGTCTGAGCCCGTGCGGCAAGTCCTGTGCCGTGCGGTGCACCCTGTTTTCCTGCTTCGAGCAGGTCATCGTTGGTCGATCCGGTTACGTCGACTATCGTTAATTGGGCATCCATAACGGCTGCTACCTCCTTAATGAATAAGTGAATAACGCAATGGTGTCGAGAGACAGACACAATGTGAAGCCTTTGTCGCATTTGGACAATTTAATGTTAACACGTCAACAACGACTAAAATGCGCTATCCTCTCTTGGTCGATGTAAACACGTCAACAACTCAAAGGAGGTTAGTGATGGGTTTCACGATACTGGGAACAGGCTCGGCGCTTCCCGAGCGCAGCGTTTCCAATGACGAGCTGTCCGAGTTCCTCGATACCTCGGATGAGTGGATTTTTACCCGCACCGGTATCAAGAGCCGCCACGTCTGCACCACCGAGTCACTCGACGACCTTGCCGTGGCAGCGAGCGAGCGGGCGCTCCAGGTATCCGGAATCGACGCGAGCCAGCTGGATCTTATCGTCTGCTCGACGACGACGGGCGATCATCTCGTTCCTGCCGAAGCGTGTGCCGTTGCTGAGCGCCTGGGTGCAACATGTCCAGCCTTCGACGTTTCGGCGGCTTGTGCTGGCTTCGTATTTGCGCTCGATGTTGCCGAGGGCTATATCGCCCGCGGTCGCGCCAAGCACGTGCTGGTCGTTGCCGCCGAGCAGATGACGCGCGCGCTCGATTGGACCGACCGTGCCACGTGCGTGCTCTTTGGCGATGGCGCGGGTGCTGCGGTCATAGGGGCTGGGGGAGAGAATCCCCTTGCTGTTGAGCTTTCGACGTCGCCTGACGTCGAAACACTGCGTGTCCCCGGATTGGCGGGCTCCTCGCCGTATAAGACGGCGCAGGACCGCGAAAGCGTGCTTTCCATGAACGGTCGTCGCGTCTTCAAGTTTGGCGTCAATGCCATCTGCGACACGGTCAACAAGCTCGCCTGCGACGCGAGCATCGTGGTCGAGGACATCGACCACTTTGTATTCCATCAGGCTAACGAACGGATCTTGAGCCAGGCGGTCAAGCGCTTGGGTGTGCCGGACGACCGTGTGGTCCGAACGTTGCGTGAAACCGGCAACATCTCGAGCGCCTGCATTCCGCTTGCTCTCGATCGACTGGCAAATACCGGCGCGCTGCACGCGGGCGACACTATCGCCCTGGTCGGATTTGGCGCCGGCTTGGATGTAGGTGGCTATCTACTTCGCTGGAAGTAGTTGCACATAGGAAATGAAAACGCCCCTGGGGGGCACAAACAAAGGAGAACTACCATGGCAGATCAGAAGACCTTCGAGCGCGTTTGCGACGTTATCCGCGAGACCGCCGGCCTTGACGATGTCGAGATGAAGCCCGAGTCCACGCTCGAGGAGATTGGCCTCGACAGCCTGGGTACCGTCGAGATCCTCGTCGCCGTCGAGGACGAGTTTGGCATTGAACTCGATACCGAGGAGAACCCCAAGACGGTCGGCGAGTTCGTCGATACGGTCGAGGCGGCATTGGAGAAGTAGTGATGCTCAAGTCTCCTCTCTGCGATTTGCTCGGCATCGAAAAACCCGTGTTCCAGGGTGGCATGGCCTGGATTGCCGACGCCTCGCTGGCGTCTGCCGTGTCCGAGGCAGGCGGCTTAGGCATTATCGCGGCCATGAATGCCGACGCAAACTGGCTGCGCGATCAGATTCACGAGCTGCGCGCCAAGACGGATAAGCCCTTTGGCGTCAACGTTATGCTCATGAGCCCGTTTGTCGACGAGGTCGCACAAGTGGTGATTGATGAGCAGGTGCCCGTTGTGGTGACCGGTGCCGGCAATCCCACCAAGTACATGAAGGCCTGGGGTGATGCAGGCATCAAGGTTATTCCCGTCGTGGCTTCGGTGGCGCTGGCGCGTCTCGTGGCGCGTCGCGGAGCCACTGCCGTGGTTGCCGAGGGCACCGAATCTGGCGGCCATATTGGCGAGACCTCGACGATGGCACTGGTGCCGCAGGTCGTCGATGCGGTCGACATTCCCGTCGTGGCTGCCGGCGGTATCGCCGACGGCCGCGGCGTGGCGGCCGCTTTTATGCTCGGCGCTGCCGGCGTCCAGGTGGGAACACGCTTTCTGGTCGCAAACGAGTGCACCGTATCCGAACAGTACAAAGAGCTGGTGCTCAAGGCAGGCGACACGTCGACGCGTGCGACCGGTCGCTCGACGGGACATCCGGTTCGCGCCCTCAAGAGCCCCTTCACCAACGCGTATGCCAAGAACGAGGCGGCGGGCGCAAGCCCCGAGGAGCTCGGGGCCATGGGCGCGGGCGCGCTTCGTAAAGCCGCAAAGGACGGTAATTACGAAGAGGGTTCGTATTTGTGCGGACAGATTGCTGGCATGGTCAACAAACGCCAGAGCGCACGCGAAATCGTCGACGATCTGGTCGTTGGCGCCGAGCATGTCCTGAAGGGTGCGTCCGCATGGGTAGCGTAGCGTTTCTGTTTGCCGGTCAGGGTGCCCAGCATCCCGCGATGGGCGTCGACCTCATCGAAGCGTCACCGGTGGCTGCCGAGGTGTTCGCCATTGCCGACGAGGTGCGCCCGGGGACCAGCGAGCAGTGCCGGAGCGCCTCCAAGGAGGAGCTCTCACAGACCGAGAACACGCAGCCTTGCGTGTTCGTGCACGACTTGGCTGTCGCTGTCGCCCTGCGCGAGCGCGGCGTGGTGCCTGCCGCCTGTGCGGGATTCTCGCTGGGCGAGGTCGCTGCACTCACCTTTGCGGGGGCATTCGATACGCGAGCGGGTTTTGAGCTCGTGTGTGAGCGCGCGGCTTTGATGGCCACGGAGGCCGAGCGTCACCCCGGCGGCATGCGCGCCGTCATCAAGCTCGATGCGGCGCAGGTCGAGGGCTTGGCAAAACAGGCAGGCGAGGACTGCTGGCCGGTCAACTACAACAGCCCCCAGCAAACGGTTGTGGCCGGAGCGCCCGATGCGTTGCAGACCCTCGACGTCCTGGTAAAAGAGGCTGGCGGTCGCGCCATGAAGGTCGCGGTGTCGGGTGCATTCCATAGCCCCTATATGGCCGAGGCGACCTGTGGCCTTGCTGCATATATCCAAGCCGGTCACGCGCCGTCCCCGTTGCTCATTCCTGTTATGGCAAATATGACGGCGGCACCCTATCCGGCCGACCCGCAGGCGGCATCGGAGGTGCTGGCCAACCAGGTGAGTCATGCCGTGCGCTGGGTCGACACGCTGCATGCTCTGCAGGATCAAGGCATCGACACGTTTATTGAGGTCGGCCCCGGCAAAACGCTGTCCGGCTTGGTCAAGCGTACGTTGAGCGACGTTCGTGTGTATTCGTGCGAAACGGCCGAACAGGTCGCAGCTATTGCCGACGAGCTCGCATAGTCCACAGGGCTGTAACCCGAAAGGAATGACATGGGCAACTTGAACAAAGGCGCGCTCGAGCGCGACGGATCGCGCCGCGTGGCGCTGGTCACGGGCGGCTCGCGGGGTATCGGCCGCGCCTGCGCTGTCGGTCTGGCGGAGGACGGCTTTGATATCGCCGTCGTCTATGCCGGTAGCGCAGATGCGGCGCGCGAGACGTGCGAAGCCTGTGAGGCGGCTGGCGCCACGGCGCGCGCATATCAATGTGACGTGGCCGATCCCGCTGCCGTCAACGCGTGCGTGGAAACGGTCCTCAACGACTTTGGCTCCATTTGGGCGCTCGTCAACAACGCCGGCATCACCCGCGATGGCCTGCTCATGCGTATGGGTGACGATGCCTTCGCCCGCGTGCTCGATGTCAATCTCAAGGGCACGTTCAATACGACGCGCGCGCTCACCAAGACCTTTATGCGCCAGCACGGCGGTTGCGTCATCAACATGAGCTCGGTTGTGGGCCTGATGGGCAATGCCGGGCAGGCCAACTACGCTGCCTCCAAGGCGGGCGTCATCGGCCTGACCAAGGCGGTAGCGCGCGAGCTTGCGCCCCGCGGCGTTCGAGTGAACGCGGTTGCCCCCGGGTTTGTCGAGACGGATATGACGGCAAAGCTCTCGGAGAAGGTGCGCGCGGCGTGCGAGGGGCAGATTC
>CABURG010000082.1 GCA_902493835.1 uncultured Collinsella sp.
GCAGTTGTCGCCACGGCATCGTTCGGCACCCGTCCCCGCAACGCCCGGCAACACGTCGCGGGCCATGCGCGCGAGCATGCGCACTGTGCCCTGGCTGCGCGAAAGCGGCTGCAGGTCGGCATCGTCGAGACGCGTGACCATGTCCGAGAACAGCATCTGGCGCTGCAAGTTGTCGACGAAACCGCGCCCGTCGCCCATAAGCTCCCAAAGCGAGCGAAGCCACGATGTAGGCGTCTTGTAGTCAATACCCAGCGAAATCCCGGCTTCCGCCGCATCATGACGGCACAGGTCGAGCTCGGCAAACGTAGGTGCCAGCAGCACGGCACGTCCGTGGCAGTCAACAAGGTCGGCAAGCAGCGCCGACTCGGCATCACTCAAATCCGTGCCGGCATTGGTGGTATAGATTCGAACAGGCATGGTCCTCCGCTCAAACTGTTCGCAATAATCAATGCATCCATCCTACCCGCCCAAGCGGACACATTGCCACCGCAGCTCCATCTTTTGGTACAAAGCAACCTGACCCCAACGCACCAGCCGATTGCGGGCATATAAAAACCGCCCCCGGAGGAGCGGTTTTGTACAATTCGTTTTTGGCGCGGCCTACTCGCCGTCCTCCAGCTTAATGAGGATTTTGCGGTAGCCACCGTACTCGCCGTTGAGCGCCTTGGACACACGGCTCACCGTGGTGGACGAAGCGCCAGTACGGGCTTGAACCTCAACATAAGGCTCGCCCTCGTCCAGGTAACGCGCGACCTGCAGACGCTGCGATAGATCGCAAATCTCGCGCGGCGTGCAGATATCGGTCAAAAACGCTTGGATATCCTTCTCGTCGTCCAAAAGGCTAAATGCGTGGACCAGCTGCTTGACATCAGGCTTGTCAAACATGTTCTCGATATTCATCGATCACCGCCAAACCCGCCAAAAGGCATCGAAGTTGATACTGACATCGGGCATCGTTCGCCCGTTCTATGCAATAGGGCAACGCCTGTGGCTTTTGCCCGTAGCAGTTTAGCACACCACCAAACTAAAGCGACAAGACTCTCTGCCAGCGGCGCGTTTTTCAGGACGAACGCCGTTTAGAAACCGAATGCGCACGTAAGCTCCACGAATATTTGCGACAATGGGCGTCCAGGCAAGGCCCCGCGTTCGCGCAGCCGTGCAAGTCGCCACGGCAAGCTGCTTCACGCGTCACCAACTCTCCCCGCGCAAGAAAGGATCCCTACCATGCGCTTTATGCTTAACTGGCTCTTTACTTCGATCGCCATCGCGATCGCCACGTTCCTCGTCCCCGGCATCCAACCCTTCGGTTTCGCCGAGGCCTGGGTCTGTTTCGCCTTTGTGGGACTATTCCTCAACATCGTCGACTCGCTCGTCAAGCCGTTCCTCACGGTTATCTCGCTGCCGCTCACTATTATTACGCTTGGTTTTTTTCAGCTCGTAGTCAACAGCTTTATGCTCGAGCTGGCCAGCTACCTGTCGGTCAATCTGCTGGGCGCGGGTATCTCCATCGCCAGCTTTGGATCGGCCTTTATGGGCAGCATCCTGGTATCCATCATGCGCAGCATTCTCGACAGCATCGCCGAGGGCTAAAACGGCCATTCCGGCCGTGCCCGTCTCAACAGCCTAAAACGAAGGCCGCCCATCGCAAAAATGGGCGGCCTTCTTATTTGCCAAGTTTCAAAGGGCGAGAGAATCTACCATTTCTACCCCGTCCCCAAATGCAGGTGTGGGTTAGATGACGTAGTCGTAGCCATGGTTGGGAGCGACAAGCTGATCGAGCGTCACACCGTCGAGGTAGTCGTTGATGAGCTTGTCCAGGTTCTTCCACACGTCGAGCGTGGGGCACTCATCCGAACGTGAGCAGCCCTTGCAGTCGCCATCCAGGCAGGCGACCGGCGCCAGGCTGCCCTCGGTCAGGCGCAAGATCTCGCCCACCGTGTACTGCTCGGGCGGGCGCGTGAGCACGTAGCCGCCGCCCTTGCCACGCATGCCCGAGAGCATGTTGGCACGTACGAGCGTAGCCAAGATGTTCTCGAGATATTTCTCGGAAATCCCCTGTCGCGCCGCGATCTCTTTGAGCGGGATGCGACCGGCCGCCTGGTGCTCGGCCAGATCGACCATAACGCGCAGGGCATATCTGCCCTTAGTAGAAACCAACATGTATAGTGCTGCCTTTCGGTCATTTAGTCCGTAGAAATTCTAGCCGAAAAATTGGTTTTGAAAATACCCATTCCCGTCAAGATGGTTAATCGACTCGTAATAATCTTCTATTTCCTATTGCGTTACTAGGCTTTAGTGTCTACTATGCTTGCCAACAGCAAAACGAACAACCTATACGGTTTGTGGGTTTCGCTGCTACACACACCGTAAAACCACACGGTATCCAGTCATTTGAACACTTTGGAGGTTCATCATGAGCAATGTTTACACGTCCATCGATCAGCTTATCGGCCACACTCCGCTTCTGGAGCTCACTCACTTTGAGGCCGATGAGGACCTCAAGGCCCGCGTGCTCGTCAAGCTGGAATACTTCAACCCCGCCGGCTCCGTCAAAGACCGCGTCGCCAAGAACATGATCGACGAGGCCGAGAAGGCCGGCAAGCTCGTGCGCGGCGGCGACTACACCATCATCGAGCCCACGAGCGGCAACACCGGCGTCGGCATCGCCTCGGTGGCGGCTGCCCGCGGCTACAAGGTGATCATCACCATGCCCGAGACCATGTCCGTCGAGCGCCGTAAGCTCATGCAGGCGTACGGCGCACAGCTCGTGCTCACCGACGGTTCCAAGGGCATGAAGGGCGCCATCGCCAAGGCCGAGGAGCTGCAGAAGGAGACCCCCAACAGCATTATCGCCGGCCAGTTTGTGAACCCCGCCAACCCCGCCATCCACAAGGCCACGACCGGCCCCGAGATCTGGGATGACACCGACGGCGAGGTCGACATCTTCGTCGCCGGCGTTGGAACCGGCGGCACCGTGACCGGCGTGGGTGAGTTCCTCAAGGAGCAGAACCCCGAGATTCAGGTTGTCGCCGTTGAGCCTGCCACTTCCCCGGTGCTCTCCAAGGGCCAAGCCGGCCCGCACAAGATCCAGGGTATCGGCGCCGGCTTTGTGCCCGACGTCCTCGACACCCAGGTCTATGACGAGATCATCCCCGTCGAGAACGACGACGCCTTTGCGACCGGCCGCGCCGTGGGCCACAAGGAGGGCGTGCTCGTGGGCATTTCGTCCGGCGCCGCCGTGTGGGCCGCACTGCAGCTGGCCAAGCGCCCCGAGAACGAGGGCAAGACCATCGTGGCCCTGCTTGCCGACACCGGCGAGCGCTACCTGTCCACGGCGCTCTTCCAGGACTAGAGCTTCTCGTTCTGAGAACGAGTCCAAGGCACGCCGGTCTCCCCTCTCTTCTGGCAGCCCGGGCTCATCTCAACAGGGTGTCCCACACGACGCCCGAACTTGCTACAATGTCTGCGGCGCGGAACCAGCCTCCCGCGCCGCTTTTCTTTTTTGGCCACATGCCACCAAGGAGAACCTCCCCATGCACAACAAGCGCGTGCTCGTCGCCATGAGCGGCGGCGTCGATTCCAGCGTGACCGCGTATCTGCTCAAAAGTCAGGGTTACGAATGCGTCGGCGCCACCATGCGCCTCACCTGTCCCGCACCCGATCCCGTCACGGGCATGAGTAAGGTCGACCGTGACATCGCCGATGCAAAGGCCGTCGCCGATCGCCTGGGGATACCTCACCATGTGCTCGACCTGCAGCAGGCCTTCGACCGCAACGTGATCGAGCGCTTCGTGACTGCCTATCAGGAGGGGCTGACGCCCAACCCGTGCATCATCTGCAACCGCCATATTAAGTTTGGCGCGTTGCTCGATGCAGCGCTCGATATGGGCTGCGGCTACATCGCCACAGGTCACTACGCCAAAACGAGCCAGGCGTCCGACGGCACCTGGCAGCTGCACCGTGGCGAGGACCCAAAGAAGGACCAAAGCTACTTTTTGTATTCGCTTACGCAGGAGCGCTTGGCACGCACAATCTTTCCGCTGGCAGGCCTGGACAAAGAGCGCGACGTGCGCCGGATTGCCGCCGAGCAGGGCTTCATAAACGCCAAGAAGGCCGAGAGCGAGGATATCTGCTTTATCGCGGACGGCGACTATGCAGGCTATATCGAGCGTCGGTGCGGGCATCCCGCTATACCGGGCGATATCGTATGGCGCGACGGCAGCGTGGTCGGACGCCATAACGGCGCGCTGCGCTATACCATAGGCCAGCGCAAGGGCCTGGGCGTCGCGATGGCGCACCCCGTGTATGTGACGGGCGTCGATACCGCCAACAACATTGTGCATCTTGGCGAGGCCGAGGACCTGACGGCCGCAGCGCTCACGGCCAATGACTGGATCTGGAGCGTCCCTGCCGACCGCATGGAGGCAGAGCTCGATGCCGGCGGCATTCGCGTGGGCGCCAAGTACCGCTACCGTCAGAAAGACCAGGCAGCGACCCTTACGCGCGGCGAAGACGGGCAAATGCTGCTGACTTTTGACGAGCCGCAGCGAGCCATCGCCCCCGGCCAAGCCGTTGTAGTCTACCGCGGCGACATCGTCCTCGGCGGCGGCACGGTGACCGGCGCACTTAAGTAGCCGCGGGATTATCGCCGCACGTGTCGAAGTACTTCAACAGCGGCATTCACCTCGATAACGCGACGCTCCAGGCCGCGGCGAATGGACACGAGTCGACCCTCCGCCGTCGCCCATTCGCTCTGCGAAAGAATCTCAATCGCATCATCAACAAATCCGTTGAGTCGTGATGAATCGAACCAATCGAGCGAGTCCGCAAGCGCCAGCTGGACGGAAGGGTCGGGGCCAAACGGCTTAGCGGAAAACCCAAACTCCCCAGCTGCGAGCACGGCAGTTGGTATGTTGTACCACAAGCAGTTGCCGCTATCGAACAGCGGTGCAGGCCTTATCTCCAAGGTATCGACATTGCGGATGATGCCGAAGTTTCGCCAATGGCGATCGCTGTTAGCTAAAAGAGCATCACAAACGATCATCTGCGACATAGACCTTCTCACGGTAGCCTCGTCTGCTCCATGCTTACCAAGAAAGCGGCAGTACCGGTCGTACGTCGAGCTTCCTCGCTGGCCGCCAAGGGCGTTCTTAACGTAAACAGCCGGAACATATTCCTCGCGGCCGTCAAGAAAATCCTCGCACAGGCACACGGGGCCATCGAACATGCGCTCAACCGTGTAAGGAACAAACTCCCCCTTGGGAAGCAAGCGACGATGCAGAGCCGTTGCAACCGCTTCGTTAAAGGGCCGTTGGTCGTCCATGCCGCACCCCTTGACCAGAACGCGAACACCGTTGCGAATCATCCACGATTTAGGAAGCTCGCCCTCGGATGTGTTGTCGGGATTTTTAAGACCGATGCCCTCCAGCCAACCCGAACGCTCCTCGGGCGCCGATCGCTCAAAATCATTCTCGAAGTAATTGAGGTTTCGCCATTCGAGCCCGTCGCATTCTGCCGGCCGCAGCCAATAGCAATCCGAAAGCGAGAGGCCCAGGCACTGAACCGGCACCTCAACGCCGTTGACAATCCCCAGCTCGCGGTAGCGCGAGATAAGCCCAGGGCGAACATCGGGCACCGACCGATGCCCCCACCACGCGTTGAGCTCCCGCTTATTCACCGTTGGAGAAGAGCTCGAGCATGTGCCAAACGGCATTCGTTGCGCATCGAGGACCTCGGCGATTTCGAAGGAAAACTCTCGCGTCGGATCAAACGAAACACGCGCAACCTCGTAATCGGCGGACATCAGCGTAAACTTGCGCCCCACATCGGCCGCAGGACGGCGTCCACGTTTGCGGACCTTTTGATAGGCGATCGCAGAATTGTACTCGACCAACTTCCGGCCGCCCACAATATCGCACACAAGCGTCCCCGATGCGGCAAGTTGCGATATGCGGGCTTTCGTAACGCCCAACAGGCGGGCAGCATCACCCATAGACAAGTACTCAGATGTATTCATATGCCGCATCACCTCGTTAAGTAATTTACGCGTTTAGTTAATAGATTGCATATATCATAATACTAAACGACCTAAAGCGAAAAAAGGCCCGAGCAATCGGGCCTTAGAGCAATTGGTCAGCCGAGTCGCAAACTGCTTCTCTAGCGCTGCACGTAGGCGCGGACGAGCTCGTAGGTGTTACGCACGCCGTCCATGTGGCTGCGCTCGTAGTTGTGACTCGCGTACACACCGGGGCCGATCAGGCCGTGACGGATGTCGTAGCCGGCAGAGAGCGTGGCCTCAACGTCCGAGCCGTAGTGCGGGTACACGTCGATGGCGTAGTCAAGTTCAAGCTCGCGCGCGATATTGGACAGCGTGGTCACCAGGTCGTAGTTGTACGGACCGCCCGAATCCTTGGCACAAATCGAAACCATGCGCTCGGTGCAGCCCAGGTCATCGCCCACGCAGCCCATGTCAACGCTGATCATCTCGCGCGTGTCGGCCGGCACGAAAGCGCCGCCGTGGCCGACCTCCTCGTACACGGTAAAGAGCAGCGACACCTTGCGCGAAAGCGACACCTCGCCGTCAGCAACGGAACGGGCCAAACCCAGCAGAATCGACGCCGACAGCTTGTCATCCAGGAAGCGGCTCTTAATGTAGCCGCTCTCCGTCACCGTGGTACGCGGATCCATGGCGATGATATCGCCCGTCTGAATACCCAGCTCGAGCACATCATCCTTGCTGTCGACATTCTCATCGAGCAAGATCTCCATGTTCTTCTCGAGAGTCTTGACCGGCTCGTCGGCCACGTGCGCCGAAGGCTCGGTGTTAAGAACCACGCCCGTGTACACATTGCCATCGCGCGTATAAACGGTACAGTTCTCGCCATCGGCCGTATACCACTGATGCCCGCCGAGCGTCGTGGGACGCAGGCGACCATTGTCCTTAATGGAACGCACCATGGCGCCCAGGGTATCGACATGGCTCGCCAGTACGAGCGGCTCACCCTCGCCACCAAGCTCAACGAGCACGTTACCCTTATTAGAACGCTCAGGCCCAAATCCCATATCGCGCAGGGTCTCCATCAGATAATCAGTAGCCGCACGAGTAAACCCCGTAGGCGAAGCAATCGAGGTAAGCGCCTTCAACTGGCCAGTAATATAGGAGAGCGTCTCCTCTAGAGAAGCATCAATATTAGAAGTCATATGCATCCTTCCAAGTAAAACTAAGACCGAGTCCCGATTTTAACCGTTCTGCACGTGCAATGCCCCAGGAGCCGAGCCGCCTCCAGACGTCCTCGCACCGGTTTTGTGCACGTGCACGGTTTACAATCTCAATCTTGCATAAATCCTATCGGTATTTGCATAGAAATGAAGCATCTTTTTGCTTCGTCTCAGGGTGCCCCACCTTGGACCGTGCAAAAAACGGAGTATTCAGCACCGTGGGCCCCAACGGCCCCATCACGAACGACAAAACAACGCGGTTACAGC
>CABURG010000083.1 GCA_902493835.1 uncultured Collinsella sp.
AAGCCCATCTGCGCCAACATCGACCTGTACACGGGCTTTATCTACAAGATGCTCGGCGTGCCCGAGACGCTCTTTACGCCGCTATTCGCCGTCGCCCGCATGGCCGGCTGGTCGGCACACCGCATGGAAGAGCTCTTCTGCGCGCACCGTATTATTCGCCCGGCCTATCGTCCGGTGATCGAGCCGCTGGAGTACAAGCCGCTCGCCGACCGCTAGGACGCGGACCGTTATAGAACTCGAGCGTGGCCAGGGACCCAAGCCCTCGGCCACGCTTTTTATGCCAGCAGAAAGGGCTGCATCGAATGATTGTTTTTTCCGATATGGACGGAACGCTGCTGACGAGCGATAAGCAGATGAGCGATGCCACTTGGGCAATGCTCGACGAGCTCGCACGTCGTGGCATCGAGTTTGTTCCCTGCACGGGGCGTCCGCTGTCGGGCATCTTTGAGCCCATTCTCGCCCATCCCGCCATGCACTACGCGGTCTGTGCCAACGGCGCCAGCGTCTGGCAGCTCGACGAGGATACGCCCACCGACGCCTCGCGCGCCACGTGCATATTGAGCCGTCCGCTCGATTGCGGCATTGCCCATCGCATCCATCGCATTGCCGCCGGCCACGATGTGACCTTCGATATCTTCGCGGATGGACAGTGCTTCCTCCCCCGCTCGCTTTACGGGCGCCTGGATGAGTTCTGCGGCGGTGACCCCCACATCGCGGCTTCGCTCAAGCGCACACGAACACCGATCGACATGGATATCGACAGCAAGATCGACGAAGTCGAGACGCTCGAACGCATCGCCATGTACTGGCACGACCCGGCCGATCGCGACGCCATCGCGGCGGCGCTCGACACGCTCGAAGGCATCGAGGTCACGCGTTCGTACGCCATGAATATCGAGGTCATGGGTGAGGGCGCCACCAAGGGGACGGCCCTCACGTGGCTATGTGAGCACCTGGGCGAGCGTCTCGCCGACGCCTGGGCCTTCGGCGACAACATCAACGACATTCCCATGCTGCAGGCAGCGGGCCACGGCATGGCCATGATCAACGCCGAGTCCGAGGACCGCGAGGCGGCCGACGCCATCACCGAGTTCGACAACGACCACGACGGCGTCGCCCGCACCATCATAGCTGCCCTCGCCTAGTAGCAGCAACCCGGCAGGATAGCTAAAATAGCCCCGTCCCAAATTAGCTACCCCCCGGAAAACCGCAAGGACTGTCCCCGGCTGCCGGCAGAAAAGGAACGTCCCCATCTGTCGGATTAAGCGAGGCTCTCCAGCACACGGCGGAGTTCTTGCTGGACAGCGTGGTCGCGGTTGCGCCCCACCACGCGATCGGCCACCGCTTTGAGCGCCGGGCGCGCGTTTTCCATCGCGCAGCCCGTGCCGACAAAGCGAATGATCTCGTAGTCGTTCATCGAGTCGCCAAACGCCATGACCTCGTCGCGTTCGACGCCATAGTGCTCCATGAGCTGCTCGATTCCCGAGGCTTTCGACACACCGGGCTGCATGGCATCGATCCATGCGTTACCCGAAGGCGCAAAGGTAAAGAGTTGGCCGAGCTCGCGCTGCAGTACGTAGGCACTGTCCATAACGGCACAGTCATCGCAAAAGATACTCGCCTTGATGATATTTACGCTGGGATCGGGCAGCTCCCAAATGCGCTCGGCATTGGGAAGGTCCTTATCGACCTCGCGTACGAACTTGCACTCGTCATCGAGCAAGAAGGATTTGGTTCGGTCAAAAAGCGCAAGATGCAGATTGGGAAACGTCGCGACTGCTTGGGCGAGCCTTCGAATCGCCAGGTGCGAATACACCTCACGGTCTACCATCTTGCCGTCGGCGTAGACCTGGGCGCCGTTAGCGGCGACAAAGTCCATCTTGTCGCGAACGGGTGCAAAGAACTCGCACAGGCGATCGTAGCGGCGACCTGACGATGCGGCAAAATGCACGCCATGCTCGCGTAGCGCCAAAATCAGTTCGTAGGTCTCGGGAGGCACCTGGCCGTTTTCGTCAAGCAGCGTGCCGTCCATATCGGATGCAATCAGTTTAAACATAGAATAGCTCCCTTCGGGCTTGTTGGAATCGAACGTGTATCCGATTCCAACGTACCCAAAGGGAGCTCAAATAAGACCCCGCAGTCATAAACGTTACAAGGGCCTGGCGGATGCCTCACATACGCCAGGCGGTTCGCGTCCGCAGCATCCGACACGCCAAAGAGTGTCCCCGACGGCTAGTCGTTTAAGAACGTCCCCGATGACTAGTCGGCGTAGGTGAAGGTCGTGACGTCGAACATGCCCTCGGGGCGGATGCGGAGCGTCGGGATGACCGGCAGGGGCAGGAAGATGATGCCCATGATGGGATCGAGCGGCGGCTCAATACCCATGGCGCGCGCCTTGACCATAAAGTCGTCGTGCTGCGCGGCAACGTCCTCGGCCGTGCCTTCGCTCATAAGGCCACCGAGCGCCAGCGGAATGCGCGCCACTACTTCGCCGTTGCGCACTAGCACGTGACCACCCTGGCCCACGGCCTCAACGGCAGCCATCATATCGGCAGCGTTATCGCCCACCACGCACACGTTGTGCGAGTCGTGGCCGATCGTCGAGGCGATGGCACCGCCCGTGATGGTAAAGCCGCGCACCCAGCCGCGACCAATGTGCTTGCCAACAAGACCCAGGCCCGCAGGACCATCGCCGTCGGCGCCCTCGGCTTGCAGCGACACGCCGCGGCCGTGACGCTCGATCAGCATAATGCGGCGCAAGTCCTCGTCAGTCTCAGGACGAACCATACCCGTGATGGCCTTACCCGGCACCACGTCAATCACAGCCTCGCCCGGCTTAAAGGCATAGTCGAACACGTCGAGCGATAGCTTCGGAAGTTTAACGGAAGCACGCAGCTCATCGGCAAGGGCCGCAACCTCGGCCATCTCGGGTGCAATCTCGCCCACAAAGGTGCCGTCCTGCGCCACCAGGGCACCGGCGGCATATACGCGATGCGGAGCCGTGGCAAACGTCAGGTCGTTGAGTACCAGCAGGTCGGCACGCTTGCCCGGGGCGATGGCGCCACGCAGTTCGTGCGGGTCGCGGCAACCGTGGTCCAGGCCAAACGCCTCGGCCGTGGACAGGGACGCCATAGAGATGGCAACCACGGGGTCAATACCGGCCTCGATAGCCACGCGGCAGGCATTGTCAATCATACCGGTCGAAAGCGCATCGGAAGGAGCACGGTCGTCGGTCGCAAAGCAGCAGCGGCGGGCACGGGCAGGGTTCTCCAGCAGCATCGGAGACAGGTTGGTCAGGTCATGGCTGCACGTGCCTTCGCGCAGCATCACGTACATACCACGAGATAGCTTGTCGAGCGCCTCCTCGGGAATCGTCGACTCGTGGTCGGCGATAATACCTGCTGCGGCATAGGCGTTGAGGTCCTTACCGGCAACGAGCGGCGCGTGGCCGTCAACCTGCTTGGACGGCGTCTGGTTGGCAGCATCGATGCGAGCACAGGTCTCGGGGTCGGCCATAAAGACGCCCGGCAGGTTCATCATTTCGCCCAGACCAAAGACATCGCCCGGATGCTCGGCAAAAAACGCCTGCATATCGGCAGCCGAAATAACGGCACCGGCCTGCTCGTCGGGCAGCGCGGGCACGCACGAAGGCATCATGTACTTGATGGAGATGGGTGCGCGGCGGCCGTCCTCGATCATAAAGCGCAAGCCGTCGAGACCGGCAACATTGGCAATCTCGTGGCTGTCGGCAATGGCGGTGGTAGTACCGCGCGTCGCGGCCATGCGAGCATACTCGGCGGGACGGATGTTCGAAGACTCGATATGCAGATGCCCGTCAATAAAACCGGGAGCGAGATAGCGACCCTGGCAGTCGATGACCTCAGTTGCCTCGTAGGTGCCAGCAACATCGTCGCGACCATCGTAGAGCACGCCGACGATCACACCGTCCTTGACGGCAACGCTACCGGGCGCCACACGCTGGCCATACACGTCGACGATCTGCGCATTGGTAAACAGCGTGTCGACGGGCACGCGGCCCTCGGCGGCCTCGATCACAGTCCTCATGACCTCAACGGACATACATACTCCTTTAACCGTAGAAAAAAGCTGCGGAGCGGGCAAACCTTCACCGCAGCAGGCCAATAGCCATTGTATGCCCAAAAGGAAGCCCTGCTAACACCCCTTCCGCTTAACGGCACCGCCAAATGATCCCTCCGTCCCCAAGGGATCGTCGCAACCAAAAAAGGCCGCGGCCGGAAATCCCGGCTGCGGCCTTGTTGCACTTGTGAGGTCAACTCGCTCGTTAGACCAACTTGAAGCCCTTGCGCTTGCCAACGGAGAGGGTATCGCCCAGCTTGAGGGCGCTCGGATCGATGTTGTAGCTCTTGGGAGCCACGGCCTTGCCGTTGATTTTGACGCCGCCGCCGTCGATATCGCGGCGGGCCTGGCCGGCGCTGGCCGAAAGACCCAGGTCCTTGAGCAGGCCGGCGAGGTAAATCTGGCCCTCGTCATTGACAGTCAGCTCGGCATGCTTCTCGGGGAAGTCGGCGAGCTGGCCCTCCTTGAACACGCGGTCGAACTCGGCCTGAGCCTCGTCGCCGGCGCCGGCACCGTGGTAGGTGTCGCACAGGTCGCGGCCCAGAGCGCGCTTGAGCTCGTAGGGGTCGGCGGAGCCATCGGCCAGGGCGGCGTCGATCTTGTCGACCTCGGCAGGGGTGAGCGAGCTGGCCAGACGATAGTACTTGCCGATCATCTCGTCGGGGATGGACATGGTCTTGCCGAACATGTCCTTGGGAGCGTCGGTCAGGCCGATGTAGTTACCATAGGACTTGGACATCTTGCGCACGCCGTCGGTGCCCTCGAGCAGCGGCATGGTGAGCGCAATCTGCGGCTCCATACCCATCTTCTCCATGAGCTCGCGGCCGGCGAGCAGGTTGAAGAGCTGATCGGTGCCGCCCATCTCCACGTCGGCCTTGATCTGCACAGAGTCGAAAGCCTGCATCACGGGATACAGGAACTCATGCAGGGCGATCGGCGTCTGAGACTGGTAGCGCTTGGTAAAGTCGTCGCGCTCAAGAATGCGGGCAACGGTGAACTTGGAGCACACCTGCAGCAGGCCGGCCAGATCCATCGAAAGGATCCAATCGCCGTTGTGCACGATGGTGGTCTTCTCGGGGTCCAGGATCTTCATGGCCTGGCTCACGTAGGTCTCGGCGTTGGCCTCGATCTGCTCCTGCGAAAGCTGCGGACGCGTGGAGTTCTTGCCCGAGGGATCGCCGATCAGCGCGGTGCCGTTGCCGATGATGAGGGTGACGTTGTGGCCCAGGTCCTGGAACTGGCGCATCTTGCGCAGCGGCACGGCATGGCCCAGGTGCAGGTCGGGGCTGGTGGGGTCGACGCCGAGCTTGATGTTGAGGGGCTCGCCCTTCTCAAGCTTCTTGCGAAGGTCGGCCTCGGGAACGATCTGCGCGGCGCCCGAGGTGATGATACGCATTTGCTCGTCAACAGACAGCATTGGGTATCCTCCTTTTGCTATAGCACCCTCACCGGATACGGCGGTGCTGGAAGTCCATAAACTCTCATATGATAACAAACTGACGCGACGCGGCACCTACGACAGGAAAATCCTCGTCCTGCCGTATGCGTCAATGGCAACTGGCAAACGTGTACCGTCACGCTCGACCAGATAGCGTACCTGCCGACGGCGCAAGCAGTCGCGGCAACGGACCTGTCCCGTCGCATCGGTAGCGCAGACGCCCTCGGCGGTCAGCAGGCAGTGCTCGCACACCATGAGCTCGGGACGGTCGGCGTCGACCGGACCCCAGACGCCGGGTTCAGCAGCCAGTTCGGCAATACGCTCCGCATCATTGCCGAGCAACTCGGCCGGCAAGTACACCCGCCCCGCACCGAGTCCGCGCAGCCAGGTAAGCGTGGCCCGATTCGCGCAGAACACCGGCGCCGCCACGTCAAACGTCACGCCCAGCTCGCGAGCGATCACCACCTGTCCCAGGTTGCGGCAGACAACGCGCCCGGCACGCTGCATCAGTGAGCGGGTCCAGTCAGCGTCACACGTGCGGCACACCTCGTCAAGCACCACAACAGCGTCGGACAAATCGAGTTCTCCGCGCGGGTCGGCATCCATCAGCTGCCAAGCAAAAACCATGCGAGCGGGAACCGCGCACTCCACCAACTCCGTCGACGCACCGCCATCCACCGTAACGCCCTCAAAGGGCAGCACCTCAACGGCACGCGCAACGGGCGCAATCGCATCCGCCTCGGCCCGCATGCGCTCCAACACCGCCGCCGTCTGATCCAACACGCCGGCGCTGCGAATCAGGTACACCTCGCAGCCCGTGTCAACCTTACGCTTGCAATGCACGACGACGCGCTCCCCCGCCGCGGCATCCACCGGACAGGGCACCTGCGGCCAGCGCTTGGGCACATCGGGACGCGCGTCGGCACCCGGATAGAACCGAATCTCGAGCGTGTCACCCGCCGCCACGGCGGCATCGAGCTCAACGGTCACCTCTTCGTGGCCAACGGCCACCAGGCGTCCCACGCGCACGCCCTGGTTAATTGCGCGCTCAAAGCTCATCAGCTCGGCACCCGAACGCCCTCGCAGGTACGCATCGGTAAACCCACGGTTAAACGACCTCCCCAGCTCGCGTTCAAGCTCTTCCACGGCATCGGGGTCCCACGCGCCGTCGCGCAGCATATCGAGTGCCCGGCGCCACACCCGCACCACGTTGAATACGTAATCGGGGTTCTTCATGCGCCCCTCGATCTTGAGCGACGCCACCCCGGCAGCAACAAGCTCGGGTAAATGAGCAATGCCCAGATAGTCACGCGGGCAGAGCAGACGATCGCCTTCGACGGCGACAACGCTCTCCCCAGCCTCATCCACCAAATCGTACGCCAGACGGCACGGCTGCGTGCAGTCGCCACGCATCGCCGACCGTCCGCGCCGCAGGGCCGAAAACTCGCACGCACCCGAATAGCCAATGCATATGGCGCCATGGCAGAACACCTCGATGGGCACGCCCGTGGCACATAGCGCCGCAATCTCGTCGACCGTCAGCTCGCGTGCCGTCGTCACGCGCTCGACCCCCAGCTCATCGGCGGCAAGCCGCACGGCGCCTTCGCTATGAGCGCCCGCCTGCGTGGACAGGTGAATCTCGACCCCGGGAATCGCCGCGCGCAGCGCGCAGGCCAACCCGGCATCGGCGACAATAAGAGCATCGGCGCCCAGCTCCAGTGCATGAGCTCCCAACGCCACCGCGTCGGACAACTCATCGTCAAACACGAACACGTTGAGCGTTACGTACACACGCACGCCATGGGCATGCGCCACGGCGCAGCCGCGCGCAAACTCGTTATCCGTAAAGCCATGGGCGCTCACACGGGCGTTAAAGCCGCCCAACCCCGCATAGATGGCATCGGCACCCGCGGCGATGGCCGC
>CABURG010000084.1 GCA_902493835.1 uncultured Collinsella sp.
CCCATGGCGTAGATGTCCGACAGCGAGTTGGCCGCGGCGATCTGGCCAAACAGGAACGGGTCGTCGACCATCGGCGGGAAGAAGTCGATGGACTGCACGAGGCCAAGGTTCTCCCCTACGCGGAAGACGCTCGCATCGTCGGAGGTATCGAACCCCACGAGCAAGTTGTCGTTATGCACATTGGGTAAATCGCCCAGGACCTGGGCGAGGGCTCCGGGGGCCAACTTAGCGGCTCAACCGCTCGCGGCCGTCATGGACGTGAGCCTCATGGTGTCCTTAGCCATACGAACCCCCTTCCAACAAATCAACGACTTTAAGTATACGCCCCAGGCACGCTTCCCAAGAGACCGCCGACGGCTCGAACGTCGAAGGCGGAGCCGCAAGCGCCTGCGCGATAGCATCTGCCAGTGCGCTCTCAAACAACGGAAGGTCGGCCGCCACGGGCGTGTCCACATCCGTCATACGCGGCGACGCCACCCACGTCACGGGAGCGCCGGGAAGCATCGCCTCCATCCAGGGACGAACGCCGGGCAAATCGGTCGCCACAACTTTGCAGCCGCACGCGAGGGCCTCGATCGTCACGAGCGGCAGACCCTCGTAAAACGAAGGCAGCACAAAGACGTCGGAACTGCGGTAGGCACGCACGAGCCCATCGCTATCCAGGCGGCCCGCCAGCGTCACCGGCACATCCGAGGCCGCGGCCAAGCGCTCGATACGCGCGTACTCGGCATCGTCCCCGCGGCCGCCCACAAGTACCAAGCCAGATGGGCGGACGCCATCGTCAATCGGCAATGACATGGCTCGAACCAGCGACTCGACGCCCTTTTTAAAGCAAATCTTGCCCACATACACAAGCGATCCCGGCTGCCTCGCCACGCTTGCGTCGCGGCAGAAGACGCGATGGTCGTAGCCCGTCCCAATCACGTGGATGCGATCGGCATCGACGCCGCACACCAGGCCAATCTGCTCAGCCCGCTCAGCATGGAGCGCAAAGACGGCATCGAGCCGACGAACCGCACTTACGATGCGATCGCGCTCGAGCGCATGCGAACGCAACTGCCGCAGGTCGGTCGAATGGCACACGGCAACAACCGGCACGCCCCGGACGCACTCGCGCGCCAATGCGGTCACCAGATACAGATGATGGCAAAGCACCAGATTGGGCCGAAACTCAGCCACCGCACGATTGATTGCAGCAGCAAATGCCCGCTCAAATGCCTTGAGCATCGAAGGCGTCAGGTCACGATAGCGTGTAGAGGGATAGGGCATGACATCGGACATGCCGCAGATGGGAAACGGCAGCTCGGGCGACTCGAACGGTACGGCAAACACGGCAGCACGCCGGTCCAACTCGCCTTGGGTATCACCCGGCGCCGCACCGCAAAGCACGGCGGCGCGATGCCCCGTCTCGATCTGCTCGCGCACAAGCGCGGCAAGATAGGTGCCGCTGCCGGTGCTATCTGGTTTTTGTGCCGTGATATTGAGGATGCGCATGTCGCGGTACACCCCTAGGCCAAGGCGGCGGCGCGGACAGCCGCGCCGATCGCTCCGGCAAAGCGAGCCTGGGGCGAGGTGGTCACCGGCGACCCCAGTAGCTCGCCCAACCGCTCCACCACGAAGGCGTTCTCGCACAGGCCACCGGTCAGGTAGTACGGGGCGCCCGCGGCCTGCCCGGCCATGGTCGCCACGCGCGAGACCACGCTGTCGATCACGCCACGCGCAATGTTCTCGCGCGGCTCACCGCGACCGATCAGGCTGATGACCTCGCTTTCGGCAAACACCGTGCACATGCTGCTGATCTTGGTGGGCTCACCGGAGCGCGCCAGGTCGGCCATCTGCTGTTGGGAAATACCCAGACGGTCGGCCATGATCTCCAAAAAGCGCCCCGTACCGGCAGCGCACTTATCGTTCATGGCGAACTTGGCCACGCGGCCACTTTTAAGCTGAATGACCTTGGTGTCCTGGCCGCCCACGTCAATCACCGTGCCGTGATCGCCAAACAGGCGCACGGCACCGGTACCGTGGCAGGTGATCTCGGTCACGACCTTGTGCGCATAGGGCACGGCGACACGGCCGTAGCCGGTCGCGATCACGCGAGCATCGTCGGCCGTCACGTCGTAGCCGGCCGCTGCCAGCGCCTCGCGCAGCCGTTCGGAAGCATCGACCGAGGAGAACCCGGTTGGCTGCACGCACGTCCACGCCACCGAACCCTCCCCGTCGACCACAGCGGCCTTAGCCGCCGTAGACCCGATATCGATCCCGATCCCTATCATGGCTCTCTCCCAATCTAAACATCAAAGGTAGCGGCGCGTTCAGGCGCCTTAGCTCTAGGTTTCTCAGGTGCCGGAGATTGCCCCGAAAGAGGAGCGCGGCGTACTTTGGGTACGCAAGCGACGGTTTGAGGGGCAAGATCCGGTGCCTGAGGAAGCTAGAGGGTTTCGATGAAGGCGGCGATGCGGGTCTCGATCTGGCCCATGTCGCCGTTGCTATAGTCGGTCTCGATCTTCATGTAAGGAATGCCCGCACCCTCGACAGCCTCCTGCATGCGCGCACTCTCCACGTTAAAGGTGTGGCACGCCTGGAGCACGCTCTCCACTACGCCATCGACGTGATACTTCTCGCACATGGCCAGCGTGTTTTCCATACGACCGTCGTTGGGCGTCATGACCGAGCAGTTGATATCCAAGTAGCGGTCGGCGATGGCGCGAAGGATGTCGGGAGCCTCCGGATCAATCATCATGGCCGCCGTGCGCTCGCCCGAGCAGTCGTCCATGCACACGACCACACCGCCGTTGGACTCGATGGTGCGACCGATCTTGTTGATCACACCGCCCACCGGGCAGCCGGTAATCAGAATGCGCTTGGCATCCGCCGCGACCGGGCGCTCGCCTGCGTCGTAGGCCTCGCGCAGCTTGGCAACCTTTTGCTCCAGCTGCTGCGTATAGGCCTCGATATCAAAGCTGAACGTACCGGCAAACATAGTGCTCATCAGGTCGACGCCGCTCATGGCCGCCGGCTGGTTGGCCTGCAGCGCAAACATCTCGAGCTGGGCCGCACGCAAGCGGTTGCGACGACGGACGGCAGCGCGCAGGTCGTCGTCGGTGATAGTGATGCCGTAGAAGCCCTCGAGCTCCTCCTTGAGCAGACGACACTCCTCGTACCAGCCTTCACGCTCGTAAGCGCGATCGCGACCCTGCGGAAGATGCAGAATGTGCGTGCGCTTGAGCTCGTTGAGCAGCTCGTACATCTTCTTCTTGCCGTCGCAGGTGGTCTCACCGATGATCATGTCGCTAAAGTACGTAAACGGGCACTTTTGCGAGTAGGCAAAGCCGTACGTCGATTTGATGAGCGGACACAGATTTGCCGGCAGCACTTTCTCGGCCTCGGGAATTACCTCGTCGGATGTGCCGCACAAGGCCACACTTGCAGCGCCCGCGGCATCGATGATCTCGAGCGGCGTATAGCTGCACAAAAAGCCGACCAGGCGATTACCCGCCTGCTTATAATCCTTGACGCGGATAAACGATGCCTTGCGCTGCTCGTTGAACTCCTCAAACGTGGACGGCAACGGCTGTTCAATATATTCCGACATATAACTCCTTAACAAACCTTTTAACCAACCAAGGAAACGGCTTTCCCAGGTGCCCGAGGTTGCCGTGAAAAAGGAGCGCCGCGTACTTTGGTACGCAAGCGACGGTTTGAACGGCAAGATCGGGTGCCTGGGGAAGCCGCCGGGACGAATAGTCCTAAATGGTTTCCAAGAAAGCCTCAATCCTGGTTTGCAGTTGGCCTGCATCCTCGCCGGCGTAGTCGGTCGTGATGTGCATAAACGGAATGCCCGCCTCCTCTGCGGCCTTCTCCACAGCGAAGGACTCCATCTCGTAGAGCGTGCAGAACTGCAGGGCCACGTCGACGATGCCGTCGGCATGCAGGTCGCGCGCCATCTGAACAATGTCCTTCATACGCTGGTCGTTGGGCGTAAAGACGGCGCAGTTGATCTTAAAGTAGCGCTCGGCGATGGCGTCGAGCATCTCGTCAACCGTCTCACCGGACTCATCGACCAGGTCCTTGTAGTAGCGCGAGCCCGTGCAGGACTCCTCGCCCACCACGACGCCGCCGGCCTTCTCGATGAGGTTGAACAGCTTCCAGTTGGGCACGGCCATGGGCGTACCGGTGTACAGGATGCGCTTGGTCCCCTTGGGCGCCACGCCCTCGCCAGCCTCAACGCGCTGCTTGCACTCAGCCGCCATCTCGTTGATGGCGCCGGTCAGGCGCGGCGTGTCATCCATAAAGGCGGCCTGAACGGTCAGCAGGCTGTCGAGACCGCTGATGGGCGCCGGGTCGGCAGCGCGCGTGGCAGCGAGGCGCTGCAGGGCACGACGCTTCTCATTGACGGCGTGGATGGCGGCCTTCAGACGCTCAGGCGTAATCTTGACGCCGCACTCTTCCTCAATCTTGGCGGCAAGCTTTTTAACCTCGGCCTTCCAGGTCACGAGCGTCGACTCGTCGTGCACGTTGGGAATATCCATGACGTACATGTTCTTTTGCGTGGCAAAGAACTCGTAGGCCTTCTTCTTGCCATCGCAGGTGTTCTCGCCCACCACCAGGTCACTCGACTCAATGTAGGGGCAAACCTCGCCCAGCTTAAAGCCGGCAAAGCTCTTGATGAGCGGGCAGATGTTGCGCGGCAGATGCTCCTCGACCTTGTCGGTCGCCCAGTCGGCACCCGAGCACAGGCCCACGGGAATGCCGTCACAGGCAAGCACGATCTCCTCGGGCACGTACACGCAGAACGAACCGACAATCTTGGTGGCCTCGCCGGCCTCCTTCTTGTCGAGCATCTCCTTAATGCGGCCACTATGGATGTTGGTGGCCACAAAGTCCAGGTAGGACGTGGACTTGGGGCGATTGTTCTGCGTCAGGAACATATCGCCGTACATCTGGCCCACGGCGCCCAGCAGCATATCGTGGTCGGCAAGATTCATGCCGAGGCTCTCCCACATCGGATGGAAATCGAATTCTTCAGCCATGACGGTTCCCCTCTCGAACCAAATACGGATAACTACGGTATTGCTGCACGGTGGGCAGCGAAAACCCAGCCGTGCCTAAACCCGGAATTTTGGGGAACCTGCTTTGCAGCTGATTATTTAGTTGTGCGTCGTCTCTCCCGGAGCCGTGAACATACCTGCTCATATGCGGCTCCGAGCCATATACAGGGCGCGCGCCGCAACGCGACGCGAATATGTCTTCTGCGGCATCAGCGCGCCCTCCTTTTCTCGTCGAAGGTAACTATATCAACGGTTGTCGTCCAGACGAACACCGCCGACATGCGTACGACAGCGTCGGGATGTGAGCATCTCACTGTCTGATAATTAATTATCAGACTGATAAGGTTTAGTCATGTAGAAATCGGCGAACGGCGAAGTGAAAACAAAGCGGTCGAGGACTACCTCCTCGACCGCATCGCCCCCGCATTATCGGCAAACGAGATGAATCCTGCTTGCATCAAAATGCATGCGCAGAGTCTCACCCGCCTGCGGCAGCTCTTCCACGGGTACACTCACCTTATTCACCTTCCACTGCAGACGCGTGGGCGCATCAGTACGCGGCACGTCCAACAGCACCAGGCGCTCAAAGCGTGAATCGCTCACTCGGGCCACGTGCAAATCATAGCTGTTGCGACCCCGCTCCGCGCGATTGTCAACATGGAAGTAGCTTGCGCGAATGCCCAGGTACGCCACATTATCGGGAACCTCGCGACCCACGTTAAAGGTCATGCCCCAGTCGAGGGCCTCAACTTCTTCGTCGCCGATCTTGCGCGCCCGGCTTGTGTTCTTGCAGCCCGTCAGGCGCAGTGCCGCCAGCGTCTGCGGACGGCGGACCACGTCCTCGACGGAGCCGATCTCCTCAACATGCCCGTCGTGCATCACGCAGATGCGCTGGCACAGGCGGCACGCTTCGTCGATGTCGTGGCTCACGTAGAGCACGGTGCGGTTGCACACATCAAAGAGGTCGAGCATGTTTTGCTCGAGCGCGCTCTTAAGATACGCATCGAGTGCGCTCATGGGCTCGTCGAACATAAAGATGCCCGGGTGTGCCGCCACCATGCGGGCAAGCGCCACGCGCTGCTGCTGGCCGCCCGAGAGGCGCGCGGGATAGCGGTCGGCAAAATCGGCCAGACCGAAAATGCCCAGGTAGCGCTCGGCAAGCTGCTTGCGCGCGGCGGCGTCGCCCGCGTCCTTTACGCCGGCGCATACGTTATCGGCCACCGTCATGTTGGGAAACAGCTGATAGTTTTGGAACAGCAGGGCGCATTTTCGCTCCTGGGGCGACAGGTTGATGCCCGCCGCAGAGTCAAAAAAGGTCACACCGTTGACGACGATCTTGCCCTCGTCGGGCGTCTCCACACCGGCAATGCAGCGCAAGGTGCAGCTCTTGCCGCAACCCGAGGCACCGAGCAGCGCCACACGCTCCTCGCCGGCCTCGAGCTGCATGTCGAGGATAAAGCCGGGATAGCGCTTTTTGATATCCAGAACGAGCGACATGGCCTATCGACCTCCCTGCAAAGCGGCATCATCGCGCATGAGCTCGGTCAGCGCCTCGCGATCGATACGCAGCGCATCGCCGCCCGCCGGGTCGAGCGAATCGCCCTGTCCGGTGAGATCTTTGGCCTGTTTGCGCTCCGCACGGGCAAGGCCCCGCTCGCGATACTTTTGCGAATGCGCCGTGTACATGTTGATGAACAGGATGACTAGGAAACTAAACGCTATTACGACCACGACCCAAAAGAGGGCCACCGACGTATTGCCGCCCATCCATTCAAAGTAAATCGCAATGGGAATGGTCTGCGTAATGCCGGCATAGTTGCCCGCAAAGAACAGGGTGCAGCCAAACTCGCCCATCGCGCGGGCAAAGGCGAGCACCGTGCCGGCGGCAATCGAGGGCCAGCCAAGCGGCATCATAAGCTTGGTGAAGATGCGACGCTCGGACCATCCCAGCGTGCGCGCCGCATCGAGCATCTGCGTGTCGAGGCTCTCAAAGGCTCCGAGCGCCGTGCGGTAGACCAGGGGAAACGACACCACCACGGCAGAGATCACCGCCGCCGGACACGTAAAGACGATCGAGATGCCGTGAGCGATAAGCCACTGGCCGACCCCGGTCGAGCGGCCAAACAGCATAAGCAGCAAAAAGCCGCACACCGTAGGCGGCAGCACCATAGGAATCGTAAAGACCGAATCAAGCAAACCCTTCACGCGGCTCGAGGTACCCATGGTCTTCCATGCGGCAAACAGGCCCAGCGCAAACGCGATTACCAGGGCAAGTCCGCTCGTTTTGATGGACACCCAAAACGGGCGATAGTCGATGTC
>CABURG010000085.1 GCA_902493835.1 uncultured Collinsella sp.
CGATTTCCAGCCAGTTGCATAGTACGTTGGCACGCAACTCCATTTCCGTCGTCTTTTGCGCCTTATTTTTGCACCTATAGCGCAATTCCAAGCGCGAGCAAAGACTTCGCACGATCGCATCAAGTTGCTCGGCATCGTTAAGCATGTCGTGCGTAACCAGAAAGACGTCATACCCCATACTTTGCAGCGCCGTCATGCGTTTGGCATCGTGGTCGAGCACGGCGCCTGATCCGTGGATAACCTCTCCCTGAATCTCCACGATGCCTGCTTTCATTATGGTTGGATTTATGATCACGATATCCCCGTAGCAGACTTTTTGCCCTGCAATGATCTGCGCCGATGCGGTAAGCGGCGTAAGGTCGTTAACATAAACGTTTCGAAAGCCGGCACCGCCGCGAGAGCGTGGAAGCGATAGCAATAAAATTCCTGCAACTTCAAGCGGAGAAGCTGCTATACCTGTCACCAGCTGAGCGGCGTTGTAAAACTTCGTACCCCACTTTCGTCTTTTCATCTTACTGGCGTACTCATGAAGCTCGTGTAATTCGATGAGCGGCTTCCTCATCCAGAGCGAAGTGCCCTTTAGCCTTGTGACCTCCTTTGTTTTTTGTCCGTTGGGCCCCTTCGTATTTACCTGTTCTTTTACTTTTATGCGCGCATAAACGCGTTTCCATTGTGGCTCGTCTTGGCTTTCATCGAGTTCAAAGAGGGATTCGGTGGTTGCATTCTCGGCAGCGTCATTGGCTTTGTCTAGTTCCGCCTCTGCTGCTGCGGTGGGCTCAAAGACTGAGAACCATCCGCAAAATTCGTACATGGCAAGGACGAGATCGGTTGGAGACACAAAGCGTGCCATGGTAAATAGCGTCGCAAGTGGATTGGTAACCCTAAAGCTCATCGCGGTTTCCAGCGTGCTATCCACTCCCGAAGCATCATCACAGTGGATTGTTGTCCGTAATCCCGAATGGTAGTTAACGCCACCGGGCACTGTGGTGGTAATAATCGGGGTTTTGAGGATATCGGTTACGAAAGGGGCTTGGGCTAGAGCTCGCCAGCCGTCTTCTGGGCTTGGCAGTCTTGGGTAGAGGTCGCGGACCTGCGGTGGGCAGCGCCAGTAGCGGAACGCGGTGTTTGCACAAATGATCTCGTCCATATGGGCCTCCCCTAGCTTTGGCTGCGTGCCGTTATGTTTGCAGGTAGACCGATTATCAATGGCGGCATCATGCGGGTGAGTACCGGAAGCTGACCAAATGCTGGCCAATAGCTTGACGCATTTCGCCTAAAGATCGCCGTGCGGCACAAATCTGCTGGTAGGAGTTCTGGAGCCGTGGTCCCTATCTCCACATTTGTACGTGAATCCCATGGCAAATTCAATGAAAGAGCGCATGGGCTTTATGCAAAACGCGCGATGACGTCAGCACAGGAGAGATCAGCTAGAAACGCGTTTAAAAATTTCGATTCGATTTTGGTGTCAGATTTGGTGTCACCCTTGGTGTCAAAAAGAAAAAGGCCAGAGGCTTAACACCTCTGACCTGCTCTTTTGATGGTGGGCGATACAAGATTCGAACTTGTGACCCCATCCGTGTGAAGGATATGCTCTACCCCTGAGCCAATCGCCCGTCGCCTTTCGGCAAAAGAGATACTAACATAGCCGTACGTGGTTTACCAAGAACTTTTTCCCCCGATTTTAAATTCGTGGGTGCTAGCCAAGCCAAAGCAACCAAAGCAATCGACAAAACCGCAGCTAAACCACCATTTACCGCTTAATCCACGAAGTCTCGGGGCGGCAGATGAGTCGCGCGTTGTTGTAGGCCATGTCGAGCGTGAGGCAAGTGCGCGCGGCGTAGAAACCGTCCTCGCGCTGGATGGTCAGCGCCAGCTCGGGCTTGTCGCCGGTCAGGCACAGCGGCAAGAGCAGCTGGATCCGGCCGCCGTAGAACTGCGGCACAGCGAGCGTGTAGTTTGCGGCGGCGCGGCGGGCGGCCTCGACGACGGCGCCCTCAAAAGCGCGGCGCAGCAGCAGCGAGTTGTCCTCCCCCATCAGGCTGGCGGGGATGCGCGTAAGGTTCTCCTCGTCGCCCAGAATGTGGTCGATGTTGGAGCGGATGGGCAGTCGGTAGTCAAAGACCAGCTCGGAGGGGTCCTCGGCAAAGCGCACGCGGCACGGCAGGTACTCAAACGAGACCAGCATGGGGTCGCTCTCCTTAAAGAAGCCCTTCAAAAACCAGCGCTGGCGCGCGTCGGGCTTGGTGTTGGGCTCAAACAGGCCGTAGATGGTCTCGTAGCGACGCGTGTACAGGCCGGTATTGAACAGGCAGCGGTCATTGTCGAACACCAGCGGCAGGTTGGACGGCCCGGTCTGGTCCAAGTCACGCTCGGTCAGGAACACCGCGCGGCTAAACGAAAACGACAGGTAGTTTTTGAGGATGCGGTTGCCGGGACCCCAGTCCTCGGGGTCGGCGAGGTCGACCAGGCGGTCGTAGCAGGGCTCGGGGCAAAACGTGAAGTCGTACACATTACTGCACAGGGTGCTAGGGAGTTCCATGTGGTGTCCAATCAATTCATTAACCGGCGTGCGGATGCTTAGATTCTATACGAGCGACAGATCGCCCGTGCCCGCGACGAATCCGCAGCGCAGCTCTTCGGCTAGCTCGCTGTTCGTGCGGCGACTGGAAACGAGGTCCTGGATCCAGGCGTAGTACTGGTTGTCTTTTGGTTCGGGGCTGTCAGACAGCACGACCGGAGTGCCTGCGAACCTTAAGACGGACAACGCAAAGACAAGGCTGGTTCGTTTGTTACCGTCTTCAAAGATGTGGTCCTTGACCATGTGCTCGGCCACGTAGGTGACCTGGTCAAAGACGTCTGCGAAGCGATCGGCCGGCGATTGACCGAATATCGTACAGAATGTACCCGCAAGCACGGACTCGACGCGTCCAAGCTCAAGCGCGGCCCGGTCGCCTGTGGCGTCGGTTGTATAGCAGCGCCCGACCGTCATCAGCGTGCTGTGCAGGCGCATCACGGCCGCGGCCATATCTTCGAGCGAACCGGCATCATCGAGCACGAGCGGCGCGAACGGATGCGCTCCCCGCTTCGTGTCCGCCATCATGAGTTCTCCAAGAGCCTGAGCGCGTTGGGCATTTCCGCAATAGTTGACCGAATGGCTTCGTCGATCAAGGCGATGTTGTCAAGATCATCGTGTAAAGTGCGGATTGCTTTCGGCGCGATAGGGTCGGTTGCGTCTGCTTTACAGTTGTCAAAAGTCATGCTTTCAGGATAATTGCCGCAACAACTATCAGGGCATGTCGTTGCATTTAATGTTTTCATCACGCCGTCCTCCTGCTAGCTAAATCCGAGCGTTTAACCCGGGCATTTCGACCATGCAACCTAAATTGATATTCTTGAGGCAATCAATCATCGCTGTCCAAACGTCTAGATGCCAGGTCGAATACCTTGCCCTTGTCCCTTGCACCTATTGCGATGATTTGAACTACTTCGACGTGCCCATCACGGATGCGATAAATTACGCGAATGCCATCAGTGCGAAACTTAAGTTCCCTACAACCAGCAAGAAGACCCGAAAGTGGCTTGCCAATTTCATCGGCTCGAAGTGCAAGACGCGCAATACCTTTGTCCACCATAGCGCGAACCGAGCCATCGAGTGACAGATACTCTTTCTCGGCAGTCTTATCGTAAAACTCAACCTTAAACCTAGCCACGTTCACTCGAACAGCTCCTCGTCGGAAATGGGATCGGTCGTCTCGGCTTCTAGCATGGCCTCGAACCTCTCACGTCCCACGGTATCGGAGAACGGGATGCCCTTGCGATTCGAGTCAGCGTCGTCCTGCGCGAGCCTTGCAGCGGCTATGGCGTGCAGGCGCTCCTCTCGGAGCTGTTCGAGTTCAACCGCCATCGCTTCGAACTCGTCGAAGCCGACGATAACAGTATCGATGCCATCGTTCCTGTCTGAGACAAATTGCGGCTCCCTTCGAGCGCGACGTCTCGCTTCGCCAAAATTTTTGCTTGCCTGCGTCGAAGTCAGCACCTGTTCGCGTCCAAAAACGAGTTTCTTGTCTATCACGGCAACCATAGCAACCTCCCTTAAAATCTGTCTCTAATACGTATTATAGTTCCCTTTAAATACGTACGTAAAGGAAAGTTAAACAGCAATACTCTCAGTCTTGATATTCTCGGATGAACAGGGTTTCGAGTTGTACTCTAGATCAACTGGTTGCCAGACGAGGTCCTCGATAGCGCAGTTTAGGGTGTTTGCGAGCGCCAGTGTCGAGGAGACCGATGCACGGCGCAGGTCGAGTTGGTTCTGCTCGTAGAGCTGTATAGCGCGAAGTTTAACTCCCGATTGGGTGGCGAGCTGTTTTTGCGTTAGTCCGGCCGCCTTACGTGCTGCCTTGAGGCCCTTTTTGTCTGCTTGAGCCTTGTTCCATTTTTCGATGATAATTCCAGCAAATTTGTCTTCGAGGGCTTCGTGGAGCGGATGGTATGATCCAATGACCCAATCGAACGGAGCAACTTCGAATAGGTCGCTAAAGCCCAGGCAGCTTGCCCATTGCGTATAGGCCAAAACCCAGCCCGCCCAGTATTGCGGGGAACGGTCGAATGGATAGATCTCCCTGCATTCGGCGGGCTTTAGCCCCGCACGGGCGATAATTTCGCGCGCAAGTTCGTCGCCCGACATGCCGCAGATAACACGTGGCATTCCGCGCTCAAACTGTTTTATCTCAAGAGCGTTCGATAGGATCGCCGTCAGCTCGGCTGGATTCAAGCCTTGGTCACAGAGGGCAAAATCGACTGCCTCGCCCAGCGTTCTCATGGCGTCCTCGAGATACATCTCACTGTATGCGCAGGTCATCTACTGTCATCCCCTCTCGAACGATGTCGAAGATGCGGATTCCCTCAAACGGATTCTCGGAAAGTAGCTCCCGATACTGCCCCCTTGCCGCTTCATCTCGCTCCTTGGCCAATGGGCCGTACTGAGCTTGAGGCGCACGTTCAAATCCAGCAAAACGAACGCTCTTAAAAGCGCGCTCGCTTTTGAGCACAATCTGCTCCCCCAGGTTGCCAAGCTTCATGGCACGACCCAGCTGCTCGACGGTGATCGTATTGTTTACAAACGCCCTGGCATAACTAAAGTATGAGTCATCCGCACGCCATCCTCTAATCACATCGCAAGCGTCGGTGTCGGGCAGAAAATAATCGTGGAGATATTCGCATGCCCCCACGGCGATGGCGGTGTCCTTGCGAAAAGAACGATGCTCAACGAGCAACGCTATCCAATGCAGAACTGAATAATGCGGCGATAGTAAGTCGAGCAACTTGAGGTCTGCCATATCGAGTTCGTATCGATTTGTAAAGCCATCAGCATCTCCCGAGCATGCCCATTCCTTTGCAAGGTCAAGGCTTTCCGTGCAATAGAACCCCTGCCCATAATCGTTATGGACTTTTCCCAGGCCAAACTGGGGAACCTCAACAATCTTCTGGGAACCATGCCACAGCTCCATGTGAGCCTCCTAACGGGTATCGCTCTAACGATAGTCTAACATACTATCGTTAGAGCGATACTTGTACTGAAAGATCGAGAGGGCGAATGGAACCGATTCCAAGTTCATACCGGCTTCTAAGAATGTCGAATCCGAAAGTATGCGGCAAATTCCAGACTTGTCGACCACGCCGGGAAACGTCAAAGCCTCCACCTGCGGTTTTGTTGGGAAAAATCGGGTTGTGCTCGGGGTTTGCTTAATTTTCCCCGTACTTCCGAAATATAGGCATTTTGTCAGCGATTTGAGGTGCCTTCGAGCGCCATGTTGATGCTTCCGAGCCAAGAGCAATTGGTTAACGGACGAGTTAAGGCACACTATAGCTGCTATATCTTTAGGAATTAAAGCGGCGCATCCAAAGACACCCTCTTTCGAATCTTAACTAGACAGGGGCCGTGATCGCAAGGCGACGCAACTTAACGGAATGAACGGTTTCCGAGGGTCATAACGCATTTTTTGGGGTATCGACGTTACCGGCCGCAACGGTTGCGGACGCTCGAATCGACATTCTTCGTACCGGAATTTGTACCAAGGCGAATTTCGCGGCTTCCGGAGACGCAACGCCACGAAACCGGCCCATCTACTACGTTTAACCCCGACCAGCCGACCATATCCCGGATTTCGCAAAAACCGCAGGCCGTCTACCTGCGGTTTTATTATTAACGAAAACGGAATGGTCGGGGGATGCCGGCCAAACGTAGTAGATGGGCGGCTATCGTGGCGGGCGTTCCGTAGAGCGGTCGGAATGGCACCGGAAAGGCGGGCCGTGGCCGCGCGCCACGCGCGCCTCGCCCTTCACAAGTTTATGAGTTTTAGTATCCAAAGCCGAGGGAACATGTTAAATGCAGTCAGTAAACCCGCCCGGCCTCTGGATGTATCAGCTCTGGCGCTGCCTGAAAATACGCAACGCTTCCTCTGGCTCGGGAATATCATCGACGATAACTTTCCAGGCGAGGGATCGAACTACTTCTCGATATCCATGTGCTACGAAGTTTCGAAAGCCCCTAATATCGTTCCATGGATACTCCGGAAAAGCTCCTCGTCCCGTTTACGCCGCCTTAAAGAGACGCACCTCATCCTTTTCAATGCTCTTGCGGAATGCAGGACGCATATGCTCGGGAGGGTTGGTGACAATCTCAACATCTCGCCCGAGCTCTTTTTCGAGCTCAAGGGAGAGTTCGTATAGTGTGCCGAACGTCATTGTTTCACCGCAGACTAGACGCAAATCGATATCGCTATCTGGCGTTTGCTCGCCACGGGCGAAGGAGCCAAATAGATATGCCTCGCGGACGTCGTAACGAGACAGCACACGAGAAACAGCAGCGGATATGTCGACAAGCGTAATCATGTCTCAATTTTACTTACCGATTGAATGGAAGGCAATTGCCATGCGCCCGTTCCACAGGCCCTAGAGAGGGGCTGTATCCGGTAGTATGCGGCAAAATCAGAGCATGCCATGCACGAGAGAAGTCGGCAAAGCCTCTACTTGCGATTTCTTTGCTTGAAAAGGGCGGTGTGCTCGGGGATTTGGGAATTTGCCGCGGACTTCCGTTTTGCGATTCCGGAAGTGGGTGGCGCGTACAGTCGTGGTGTAAGAAGCAAGGGAGGGCCATCGCCTAAAATCGTCAGTGCCTAGATATTCGACGAAAGGAAAGACGATGGCCCACGGCGACATTCTATCCCAGCCG
>CABURG010000086.1 GCA_902493835.1 uncultured Collinsella sp.
AGGTTCAGAGTGCTGTGGCCACCGAAGAACAGGTTGCCGAGGACGTCGAGGGCGCGGAGGCTGCCGAGGTCGAGGCAGCGCTCGAGCCCGTCGAGGAGCCTGCCGAGGAAATCGCCGAAGCTGAGTCCGCGCCTGCTGAGGAGCCCGCTCCGGTTCTGCCCGAGGTCACCGTGCTCGATGCCTCCACCACGCAGGCCATCTTGGACAACGGTCGTGGCTATGCGCAGTTCTGCGACATGGCCGTGCTCGCCTTTGCCTCGTTCACCAATCCGGGCGGTGGCTATATTCAGGGTTATCTGGGCCAGGAGGCCACGCTGTGCGCCGATTCGTATCTGTACAACGTTCTCGATAAGCAGCGCAAATGGTACGGCGAGAACCGTCGCCGCAACATCAACTGCGAGCTTTACCGAAACCGTGCGCTGGTGGTGCCTGCGGTGCGCTTCGACCGCAACCACGTGCATGCATACGCCGACGTGATCGTGGCCGCCGCGCCCAACGTTAAGCGCGCCCGCCAGGAGTATCGCGTGAGCGACGATGCTCTGCTGGATGCCCTGCGCGACCGCATTCGCTTTGTGCTTGCCATCTGCGACGAGCTAGGTCGCGAGAAGCTCGTGCTGGGCGCTTGGGGCTGCGACAACAACGGCTTTGACGCAGAGGCCGTGGCCGAGCTCTTCCGCAAGGAGCTCGCGTCGGGCGACTTTAAGGTCAAGCAAGTCTTCTTTGCCGTGCCTTCTACGCGCTGGGATGAGGATTTTGCCAAGTTCGAGCACGTGCTGGCAAACTTCCCCGAGCGCAACGAGGAGTCCTATGCCCAGGTTGCCGCTCGCGCTGCGGCAGCTCGCGCCACCGAGCAGATCCAAGCTGCTACCGAGGATGATGAGGACGAGGACGACTGGCGCAAGTACCTGTAATCGGTACGTGCTGACAGATGGGTCGAGCCGGCGGGAGAGGCTGCTTCCGTCGGTTTTTTACTGAGCGAGGGGCTTACGATGAAAAACGTTCTATGCTTTGGCGACAGCAACACCTATGGTTACGATCCGGCGGGCATGCGCGACGGCACCGCGGTGCGCTATGCGCAGGATGTGCGCTGGTGCGGCGTGGCCCAACGTGACTTAGGCGAGGGCTGGCATGTAATTGAAGAAGGCCTCAACGGCCGCACGACGGTACGCGACGACATGTGCCATCTGAACACCAATCTTAACGGCATCCGCGCACTGCCGATGCTGCTCGAGGCCCATAAGCCGCTGGATGCGATCGTTATTATGCTGGGAACCAACGATTGCAAGACGGTCTTTGGTGTGACGGCCTCCGATATTGCCCGTGGCACCATGGCGCTGATTCGCGCGGTGCGTGCATTTCCCTGGACCAATGCTGCACCCTGCCCGCGTATTCTGCTGATGGCACCTATCAAGATCAAGCCGCAAATCGCCGATGTATATATGACCGATTTTGACGAGCGTTCCGTCGAGGCCTCGGAGCATTTTGCTGAATACTATGCGCACGTAGCCGAGCAGTTTGGCTGCGACTTTTTGAATGCAGCGGAGTTTGCCGAGCCGGGCGATATCGACTATCTGCATATGATGCCCGAAAGCCATGAGAGCCTGGGTCACGCCGTGGCGGCCAAGCTCCAAGAGATGCTCGGAGAGTAGCGCGACCCCAAGCCACCGCAAAGGGGACGGGCGCCTTTGCGGTGGCTTTGGACTGCGAATCTTAATACTGCCACATGTGATTGACGGGGCCGGAACCTTTGCCCATATCAAAGCCGGCGGCGAGGGCGCCCGTTAGGTAGGCCTTGCCTGCGTTGACGGCATCGGCAAGATCCATGCCCTGGGCCAGCGCGCAGGCGATGGCGGACGAAAGCGTGCAGCCGGTACCATGCGTGTTGCCGGTCTCGATGCGCTTGTGGCGGAACCACGTGGTGAGCGGATCGCCCAGGTGGTTGCCCTCGTCATCGAGCGGTGCGGGCTCTGCTAGCACATCGTTGGCCTCGTTGACAAAATGCCCGCCCTTAACGAGAGACGCGCACCCAAAGCGGCAGGTGAGGAGCATGGCGGCATTTTGCTGCGTGCGCTCGGAATCGACCTCGTAATCGAGCAGCGCCATGGCCTCGGGAATATTGGGCGTGATGACGGTCGCCAGGGGGAACAGGCGGCGTGTAAGCGCTTCGGCGGCGTCCTCTGCGATCAGACGAGCGCCCGAGGTGGCGACCATGACGGGGTCGACGACCACGTTCGTTGCGTTCCAGGCGCTCAAGCGGTCGGCGATGACTTCGATAATCTCGACAGAAGAAACCATGCCGATCTTGACGGCGCTGGGGCGGATATCGTCAAAAACGGCGTCTATTTGCGCGGCTACGATATCTGGCGAGATATCCTGCACGGCGGTAACGCCCAGGGTGTTCTGTGCGGTGATGGCGGTGATGGCCGTCTCGGCATACAGGCGGTGCGCCGTGATGGTCTTGATGTCGGCCTGAATGCCGGCGCCACCGCTGGAATCGGATCCTGCGATGGATAGAACGGCAGGTACCTTACTGCGATCCATGTTCGCTCCCTTGTTCGGTCGGAATCAAATGGGTCTATAAGCCAGCATTATAAAGATGCCCGGGCCGACTCTATGTCGAACCCGGGCGGGCGATGCAATCTTTACGCAAATGCAAGCAAATGTTCACACGTCAACAATTGACAGGCACCAGCTCGCCGACAGAAGCGGCCGCGGCGACAGGCTAGTCCTCCATGCCGAGGTCGATCGTGGTGCCCTCGAAGATCTTGTTGACGGTGCGGACGGCGCACATCTTGCCACACATGGTGCAAGTGCCCTCGGTGGCGGCGGGGGACTCCTCGTAGCGCTTCTTGCCCGTAACCGGGTCGAGCGCGCACTCCCACATGTCGTCCCAGTCAAGCTTGCGGCGTGCCTGGCCCATCTTGTCGTCCATGTCGCGGGCGTGGGGCACCTTTTTGGCGATGTCGGCGGCGTGTGCGGCGATCTTGGTGGCCATGAGGCCGTCGAGCACATCCTGGGCGTTGGGCAGGCATAGGTGCTCTGCCGGTGTCACGTAGCACAGGAAGTCGGCACCGGAGCTGGCGGAGATGGCGCCGCCGATGGCAGCGGTGATGTGGTCGTAACCCACGCCGATATCGGTCACCAGCGGCCCGAGCACATAGAACGGAGCATTGTGGCACAGGCGTTTCTGCAGTTTCATGTTGGCGGCGATCTCGTCGAGCGCCATGTGACCCGGGCCCTCGACCATGACCTGGACGCCGGCGGCCCAAGCGCGCTTGCACAGCTTGCCCAGCTCGATCATCTCAGCGGTCTCGGTGGCGTCGTTGGAGTCGTAGAGGCAGCCCGGGCGGCAGGAGTCGCCGAGCGAAATCGTCACGTCGTACTCGTGGCAAATCTCGAGCAACTCGTCGTAGAACTCATAGAATGGGTTCTCGTTACCGGTGACCTCCATCCAGCCAAACAGCAGTGAGCCGCCACGGCTCACGATGTTCATCAGCCGGCCGGTCTCCTTAAAGGTCTTGGTGACCGACTTGTTTATGCCGCAGTGGATGGTCATAAAGTCCACGCCGTCCTCGGCATGCGCGCGCACGACTTCGAACAGGTCGTCCTTGGTAAGCTTGACCAGCGGCTTTTCCATGTAGCCGATGGCGTCGTACATGGGGACGGTGCCTACCATGAGCGGTGTCTCGTCGATGAGCTGCTGGCGGAACTGGCGCGTCTTGCCCGAGTTGGAGAGGTCCATGATGGCGTCGGCGCCAAAGTCCTCGGCGATCTTGACCTTCTTCCATTCCTCAGCGGCGTCGGCCTTGTCGCCCGAGATGCCCAAGTTCACGTTGACCTTGGTGGACAGGCCCTCGCCGACGCCAAAGGCACGCATGCCCTTTTTGATATGCACGATGTTGGCGGGGATGGCGATGCGGCCGTCGGCCACGCGTTCGCGAATGTACTCGGGGTCGCGATGCTCGCGCTCGGCGACTTCCTTCATCTGCGGTGTGATCTGCCCGGCGCGGGCGAAGTCGATTTGCGTGACGAGCTTGGGCTCGGTCTGTGTGCTCATTGGCACGGCTCCCTTCGTTGGCATTACCCATATCAGGTTTGCGGGTCAGGGCGGGCGCGCCCAGTCTCAGCCTGCCGTCTTGTCCTGCAAGCTCCCCGTTATGTCATGGGCTCAAGTATAGCCTGAATGGGTACGATTGGCCTAACAAGCGTGCCCGTGGGGAGGCGTACATGGAAGACAAGCATCTATATCGAGAGACACAATGGGACGTATCGGCCGAGGAGGGCCGTGCACACCATGGGTTGGTCGCGATTGGCTTTGCGGTGCTTGCCGTGCTGGTGATTGCCTTTTGTATTTGGACGTTTGGCGGTCGCGGCGGCGCCGCCTGGGAGTTTGAGGCCGACGAGGGCCTGCCGATTATGACGGTGAGGAGTACTGGCGGTAATGCCAATACGCTCGCCGTTCCGGGCGATTATTGGTACCCGTGCGATGAGTTTGTGCAGTTGCAGCTGAGTGGTGGGTCTATTCCTGGTGAGGAAATCGAACGCGTGACGTATGATGCGACGTTCAAAACGTTGACGGTGAAGCTCAAAGATCAAGGGGATGTGCCCACGACGATGGATATCGCGCTGACGGAATGGCGCCTGGAGCCCCCGTCGGGTGTTGCGGTGTCCGAGGTCGAGCACGTCAAGATTGTCTATCAGGACGGTTCGACAAACGGGATTGCAAAGGCCGACGGTCTAGCTGAATAGGTGTCGAGCCTAGCAGCCAATTCAAAATAGTTGCGGTGGAATAGTTCCTGATTGTGCGAAAAAGGCTCAAATAGGAATTATTCCACCGCAAGTTATATAGAGAAGGCTGAGCGGGTCAGTGTTGGGTGCCGGCTCTAGAGCATCTGTTCGTTGATGAACACGAGGGTGCCTAGGTATGAGAGCTCGGGGACGTGGCGATAGCCGATGTTGAATGCGGTAAGTTCGCTTGCATCCTCGAGCTTGTTTTCTGCCATCCACCGCACCATGGAGCCGCGCGCCTTTTTGCTGGCGGTCGACCGTTGGATGGGCTTCCCGTTGCGGATACCCTCGCCAAAGAGGCACGTGACGGCTGTGGCGTCGCCCGCGAGGTGGGGCAGAACGGCTTTGGCATACTCTACGCTGGCGAGGTTGACGATCGTGGTGTTTGAACCTGCCGGGGCGATAACCCGCGCGAGCTTGTCGCTCCAAAACGCGTAGAGGTCTCGGGCATCGTCAACGGCGAGCTTCGCACCCATCTCCAGCCGATACGGTTCGACGGCATGAAAGGGGCGTACGCATCCGTAAAGGCCCGAGAGGATCCACAGATGGTCTTGCAGCCATGCGAGCTGCGCGGCATCCATCACCTCGGGTGCCATGCTCTGGTATTGAATGCCGTGATAGGACATGACGGCGGGGGAGGTATTGCGGGCGATATCGGGATTGTCGAGGTCGCCGTTTTCCAAGATGGGCTCGAACTCATGCAGGGTGTTGAGGCAAGGCCCCAGCAGTTTGTCACTTACGTTCCATAGCGTCTGCAGACCGCCGCTGCCTTCATTTCGTTCGATATCTAGCAGTGCGCGGTGGAGGCGAGCCGTTTCGTGCGCAAAAGGCGGTATGTCCAGGACTTCAAAAGCATCTTGGGCCGCGCGCATCTGCTTGGCGGGCGAAATGATGACCTGCAGCATGAACTCTCCTCTGCCAAAAAAGAAATTGCGGTGGAATACGGTCTGTTTTGGCCGTTTATGGGCCAGTTTAGTCCGTATTTCACCGCAACTGATGAAGGGTTGGTTAGGCTCGCTCGATGAAGGCCTTGTAGCCGCGGTAGGCCTCGTAGATATCGGCCTTGTTGGCGACCTCCCACAGGGCGTGCATGGACAGGACGGCAACGCCGGAGTCGATGACGTTCATGCCATACTTGGCCATGATGTAGGCGATGGTGCCGCCACCGCCCGCGTTGACGCGACCGAGCTCACAGGTCTGGAAGTCCACGCCGGCCTCGTCCATGATGTCGCGGACGAGGGCCACGTACTCGGCATCGGCGTCGTTGGAACCGCCCTTGCCGCGGCTGCCCGTGTACTTGTTAAAGCACAGGCCACGACCCATAAAGGCGGCGTTCTTGGTCTCGAACTTGCCGGCATAGCCCGGGTCGAAGCCGGCGGACACGTCGGAGGAGAGCATGCGGCTGCGGGCGAGCGCGCGGCGCAGGGCCAGCGGGCTATCCTCGCCGGCGAGCGTCATGATCTCGGCGACGGTGTTCTCGAAGAAGCGGCTCGTCATACCGGTGGCACCCACGGAGCCGATCTCCTCCTTATCGACGATGAGCGTGATGCTCGTGCGCTCCACGTTGGCGACGTCGATCTGGGCGAGCATGGACGGATAGGCGCAGACACGATCGTCGTGGCCATAGCCCAAAATCATGGAGCGGTCGAGGCCCATGTCGCGGGCGGGACCGGCGGGCACGACCTCGATCTCGGCGGAGAGGAAGTCCTCCTCCTCGACGCCGTACTGCTCCTTGAGGATGTCCAGGAACATCTGCTTGACGGGCTCCTTGGGAGCGTCCTTGTCGTCCTCGTCAAACTTGACGGGACGGCCGCCCACGATCACGTCGAGGATCTCGGCGTCGACGGCGTCCTTGGCGGGCTTGGACATCTGCTCGCTCGAGAGGTGGATCAGCAGGTCGGAGATGGTAAAGACCGGATCGTCTGCCTTGTCGCCGATGTTGATGTCGACGGTGGTGCCGTCCTTTTTGCAGATGACGCCCACGAGTGCAAGCGGGGAGGCCACCCAGTGGTAGCTCTTGACGCCGCCGTAGTAGTGCGTGTCGAGGTAGGCCATGTCGCCGGCCTCGAAGGCGGGGTTCTGCTTAAGGTCCAGGCGCGGCGAGTCCACGTGGGCACCCAGGATGTTAAAGCCCTGCTCGAGCGGGGCGGTGCCCAGGTTGACGAGCATAAGGTCCTTGCCATGGTTGGCGGCGTACACCTTGTCGCCGGCCTTGAGCGCGCGGCCCTCGGCGATCACGGTCTCCAGATTGACGTAGCCCGCCTCCTCGGCCATTTTGATACCGGTCTTGACGCACAGGCGCTCGGTCTTATTCTCGCTCAAAAACTGCTTATAGCCGCGGCAAAGCTCCTCGAGCTCCTCGATCTGCTGTGGCGTGTACTTTTTCCATGCGCAGGGACGCTCCATGACGCAGGCTCCTTTCGGAT
>CABURG010000087.1 GCA_902493835.1 uncultured Collinsella sp.
CAGATTCCCGAGTCCACCTGCCCCGAGGTGAGCTTTGTCGGCCGCTCCAACGTGGGCAAGTCGTCGATTATGAACAAGCTATTTGGCCGCAAGAACCTAGTCAAGGTTTCCAGTACGCCGGGCAAGACGAGCAACATCAACTTCTTTGAGGCCGATGACGTGCATTTCGTGGACCTGCCGGGTTACGGTTTCGCCCGTCGCTCCAAGGCCGAGCGCGACCGCTGGGCCGAGCTTATCGGCGACTTTTTCGACTCCGAGCGCAGCTTTAACTTGGTGGTCTCGCTGGTGGACATTCGTCACGACCCCAGCAAGCTCGACCACGACATGATCGACTACCTACAGGGCAACGAGTTCAACTTTATCGTTTGCCTCACCAAAGCCGACAAGCTCAGCCGCACCCAGCAGGCCCGCCAGGCAGCAGCCATCAAAAAGCAGCTCAACGTTCCGGCCGAGAACGTGATCATCACAAGCTCCCAGACCGGTACCGGCATCGACGAACTCAAAAAGCGCATCGCCGAGGCCTGCCTCTAGTAAGGGCTCTTGGCAAAAGCTTTTGAGCATATCGCCCTAGTGATAGTCAATATTGAACTGTCACTAGGGCGATATCTTGACACCGAGGGAGTCGACATTAGGGATTTGATGGCAGGGAGGGTTGATTTAGATGATCCAAGAGTTAACGGATCGTGGGCCGAGTAGGACATACCCTGTCTACTACCTCGAGGATGCAATGAACAACCTTGGCGACTGCTTTGACTATGCCGTTAACGATTATGGGGCAGAAGGATCGGAAGTTGCTGAACTCTTTTGCCTGAGCGGCGTAGCCCGCGAGTTCGAACGCGGCAACGCATGGGTAGTGTCGGGAAAATCGGGCGTTGAGCTGTTCGCGCTCATTGCCGAAAGGTCCGGCTATCAATCAAGGCCGATGCCAAATCGAACCTACCGATTCGAAAAGACACCGGAATACTGGACAGGCTGGATGCTGGCATACCTGCAGTGGCGCTTAGGAGAGTCTTTCGAAGATTTGCTGCATGTCGTTCCATTCGATGTGCTACGCAGTCTGTACTACCCCTGGCACGAAGTCTCGGAGGAACGCGTGGCTCGCCTCGTCTGCGATATGGCGAAAAAAGCGTCCAGGCAAACCAAGCTTGCGTTAGCAAGAAAGAGGCTCAAGAAAACCCAACAAGATCTGGCATACGAATCGGATGTGTCACTCCGCTCAATCCAAATGTACGAGCAGCGCCAGAGAAACATCAATGAAGCTTCGGTAACAAGCGTAAGAGCCATAGCAAAAGCCCTCCACTGCAACATCGAAGACCTCCTAGAGCCAGTCTTCGAATACAAAGAAACCAGCGCCGCCTAAACCAATATATTGCCAAGGTTTGTATCTAGTAAGCGCTCCTTACCAGCAAGAGTCCCTACCAATAGATAGCGGCTTAAAGGGCCGAAATCGTATGAATGGCATTGCGACTTCCAAATGGGTGACTGCTGCTTGAAAAGCTATAGAAATAGGGGCCGATTTAACGGCCCCAAGCATCGCATAAATGGCATATACGTTTTATCAACTATTTCTTGTTTTTAACCCATTTGCAGATACGCCAAATAAGCACTCCGACGAGAATCCAAACGAGAGCGATCATAATGTCTGAGCGTGCAGGAATTGGGATCATTGAACTTCCTCAATTGATGTGAGTCTAGTTTGCATAGGTGTGGAGCGTGCTGCCTTCCATGGTCGCTTGCAACACGGCGATACCGGACGTCATCCCCATCGATTCATAGTTGAGTCGATATGTCGCCTGTTTCGAGTTCCATATAAAGGACTCGTTAGTTACCGTACAGCCGATAGTCGTATAGTTTTGTCCCCAAGCGCTGGTAATGAGCGAGTTCGCTATCTTGATCTTGAATTCGCGATAAATAAAAGGACTGTTGTAATAGATAGTCCAAGTTCCAGATGCGTTGTTGTAGTAACTGTCCCATATCAGGCTGGGTTCATTGGTTTTTTTAATTCCTATTACTGCAACGGTCCCATCCTTAAGCTTGATTTGATGAGACTGCTCGGGACCTTTCGTTAAATCAAAATCTTGGGTTGCGCCAGAAATTGCGACAGCATCGCTTTCTGCAGCATAAGCAGTCGAAGGGCTAAACGAGAAACATATCGGTAATATCAAAAGTATCGAGAGGAAAAACGAAGCTTTGAGTGTGCGTAACACTTTGACCACCTCCATACTGCGATGCCTAGTTAAATAGTAGCATAGATAAACAGTTTATTATGTAACCTAAAAAGCCCCTATCTGCCCGGCGCCCCTTCAAAGCGTGGGTCCCTGTAGACATTCTCAGCAAGGTAAACGCAGGGATGGTCGGGGTGTTCCCCTCAAAATTATTCCGCAGCGCGAAGGCCTCTCGTCTGTGGCTCCGTTGGAGCACAAGATTAAATCAGCGAATGCGATTATCCTGTCGAGGCTGCGCAGGTCCCCTTGGGGCTTCCCCTGAAAACAATCCGCAGATCGAATTGCCCCGTCGCGCGAAGCGCACGACGGGGCAATTCATGATCGAGGACGTTTTCAGGGGAAGCCCCAAGGGGACCGGTGAGAGCAATGAGGCAGGGCGCTACAGGTACTCGATTTGAGCGCCCTCGGTGTCGCACGTCAGAATATGCGTGTCACACTTGGGGAACTGCTCACGCAGCTTGACCTGCAGGAACTTTGCCACGATGGTGTCGTCAGTCACGGCCATGAGGGTCGAGCCCGAACCACTAATCCAGATGGTCTTGGCGCCGCCGTTAAGGCAGGTATCGCGCACGGCGTTGTAGTCGGGGATGAGGCGGCGACGATAGGGCTCCTGGATGCGGTCGTCATTAGCGGCGGCAATCAGGTCCAGGTCGCCGGTTTCCAGGCCGCGCGTCATGCCGGCGATGCGGCCCATTTGCCATACGGCAGTGGAGAGTGGAATCTCCTGCGGCACAACCTTGCGCGCCTCGCTCGTATGTACCTCGTAGGGCGGAATCACAGTAATAAAACGAAGCTTGTCGCTTACCTCGTAGCGCAGGCACTGGGGAAGCGAATCGGTCGGCGTAAAGGAGCAGACGGCGCCGCCCAGGATAGCGGGGGCGACGTTATCGGGATGCCCTTCGACCTCGGTGGCAATGCGGACGAGCTCGGCGCGGTCGACGGTGTGGCCCGTCAGCGCGGCGGCAGCCATGATGCCGGCGACGACGCAGGTGGAGCTGGAACCCAGGCCACGGGCGACGGGCACGTCGGTCTGAATGTCGATAGCGACGGGGAAGGCCGGCTCGCCCCAGGCGGCCAGAGCATCGACAAAGCTCACATAGACCAGGTTATTCTCGTTTTGGAACTCCTCGGGGCAGCCCGTGATGGTGAGCTTGTCGGCGCGCTCGAAGGTGAAGTGCGAGTAGAGGCTGACGGCCATGCCGAGGGTGTCGTAGCCGATGCCTAGGTTGGCGCTGGTTGCTGGGACGGTGATTTTGATCATGTGGGTCCTCCTGGGCGGGTCTGGCCGTTTAGTTCGCTGCTCGGGCAGTCCTGACTCGCTCGGAAAGCATATTAAGTGCTTTCCGGCTCGTGCGGAACTCGCGACGAACTAAACGGCCAGACCCGCTCGCATGCTCGTCATCATCCCGAAAGCTAAATAAAAAGAAGGTGCGCCGGCTTTCGCCGGCGCCTTATAAGGGGTTTAGTTGGTTGCTATCTTTTTTGCAGCCTGCTCTACGTAGTTGGACATGTCGGCTACGTCGCAGACGTCTTCGAAGCGGACGGGTTTGGATTCGAGTTCGGCGAGCTGGGCCGGTGCAACCGTGTTGGTCGCCTGCTCGAGCACGCGCATGGCCTCAAAGTCGTCCTCGGGAACGTCGAGGCCCAGGGCGTCGCAGCAGGCGCGCGGGAACTTGTAGGGGCTGGCGGTCGAAAGCAGCACGCGAGCCTTGGCGCCCTCGGCGGGAGCGACCTTTTCAAAGACGTGATAGCCGCAAGCGGTGTGCGGGTCGATCATGTAGCCGTTGGCGTCCCAGCAACTCTTGATGGCAGCGCGGACCTCGTCCTCGCTGGCCCAGCCGCAGCCAAAGACGCTCTGAATCTTGGCCAGCAGCTCGGCGTGCACCTCGTAGCGACCAGTCTGTGCCAGCTGCTCCATAAGGCCGGCAACGAGCTCGCAGTCGCCGTCGGACAGGAAGTAGAGCATGCGCTCGAGGTTGGAGCTGATGAGGATGTCCATCGACGGCGAAATGGTCGTGAAGAACGGACGGTTGCGGTCGTAGACGCCGGTGGTCAGGAAGTCGGCAAGCACGTTGTTCTTGTCGCTCGCGACGATGAGCTTGGCGACGGGCAGGCCCATGCGCTTGGCGTAGTAGCCGGCCAAGATATCGCCAAAGTTGCCGGTGGGCACACAGAACTCTACGGCGTCGCCAGCCTCGATAGCGCCGGCGCGCAGCAGCTGCGCATAGGCGGCAAAGTAGTAGACGACCTGCGGTACCAGACGGCCGACATTGATAGAGTTGGCGCTCGAAAGCACCGTGCCGGCGGCCTCAAGACGCTCGGCAAGCTCCTTATCGGCAAAGATGCGCTTGACGGCACTCTGGGCATCGTCGAAGTTGCCACGAATGCCGCAGACGGCGACGTTATCGCCCTCCTGCGTGGACATCTGCAGGTTCTGGACGCGGCTGACCTTGCCCTCGGGATAAAAGACGGTAATACCCGTGCCCGGGGCGTCGGCAAAGCCGGCGAGTGCTGCCTTGCCCGTGTCGCCCGACGTGGCGGTGACGATCATGATGCGCTCGGCGCCGCCGTCCTTGGCGGAAGTGCGGGCCATCAAGCGGGGGAGCATCTGCAGGGCGACGTCCTTAAAGGCACTCGTGGGGCCGCCAAAGAGCTCCATCACATAGGTCTGAGGGGCGTCAGCGCCCGGCGCAGCGTCGAGTTTGACGAGCGGCGTAACCTCTTCACTCGCGAACGTGCCGCGGTATGCCTCGTCGACACACGCCGAAATTTCTTCGGCCGTGTAATCATTCAGTAACATTCCCAACACATCTTGAGCGATTTCAAAGTACGATTTATCTGCAAGCGAGCTGATATCGACCTGCTGGGTGCCAAGCTCGTCCGAGACAAACAAACCCCCGTCGGGAGCGATGCCGGTGCGGATTGCCACCTTACTTGAGCACGATAAAGTGCGTCCTCGTGTACTATGATAAGTTCCCATATAACACTGCTCCTCGGATGCCTTGGTCCCAATCGGTGAAACCATGGTATCAGAGCGCGCAAAATAGGTTCGCAGAGGCTTTTTAGAAAGGTAACCTCCAGCCCATGATTAAGATTGCCAAGTTTGGCGGCTCGTCGGTCGCCGACGCCGAACACTTTAAGAAGATCAAGGCCATCGTCGATGCCGACCCGGCTCGCCGTTTTGTGGTGGTTTCCGCCTGTGGTCGCCGCTTTAAGGGCGACACCAAGGTGACCGACCTGCTCTACCTGGTTAACGCGCACGTTAAGTACCACGTGTCGTGCGAGGAGCTGCTCGAGGACATCGGCCAGCGCTATTTTGATATCGCTGACGAGCTGGAGCTCACCTATCCCATCCGTGAGGAGTTCGCGGCTTTTGCCGAGCGCGCCCGCTCGGGCGGTTACTCCACCGAGGAGCTTGTGAGCCGCGGCGAGTACTTCACCGCTCGCCTGATGGCTGAGTACCTGGGCCTACCGTTCCTGGACGCCGCGACGGTTGTGGCGTTCCATCACGACGGTACGCTCAGCATGAACCGCACCTCCGAGCTGGTGCAAGAGTACGGTCAGCAGGGCGGCTTCGTTATGCCTGGCTTCTACGGCGCGACGCGCGAGGGCCAGATCAAGCTGCTCGACCGTGGCGGCGGCGACATTTCCGGCTCGATCCTGGCCAAGTGCCTAGGCGCCGACCTGTACGAGAACTGGACCGACGTTTCGGGCTTCTATTCTGCCGATCCTCGCATTGTGCCCGAGGCTCAGCCCATTGCGCGCGTTACCTACGAGGAGCTGCGCGAGCTTTCGTACATGGGCGCAAGCGTCCTGCACGAGGAGGCCGTGTTCCCTGTGCGTGAGGCGGGTATTCCGCTGGTCATCAAGAACACCAATGCGCCGCAGGACCCCGGCACCATCATTAGCGAGACGGCTGATGAGGGCGAGGCGGAGCCCATCATTACCGGTGTGACCGGCAAGCGCGGTTTTGTCGCCATCAACGTTGCCCGCGACCGCACCAAACCCCGTGTCGGTTTTATGCGCCGCGCGCTTTCGGTCTTCGAGCGCTATGACGTTTCCGTCGAGCACATGCCCACCGGTGTCGACCGCTTTGGCGCCGTGGTGCAGGAGCAGGATGTGCACGACTCGCTGTACTCGCTCGTGGGCGACATTCAACAGGAGGTCGAGCCGCTCGAGATCGAGGTTGTCGAGGGCTTGGCGCTCATCGCTACCGTTGGCCGTAACCTGCGCGGCCGTGCAGGTATCTCGGGCCATCTGTTTGGCATGCTTGGTCAGGCCGGCGTGAGCGTGCGTATGATTTCGCAGAGCTGCGACGAGATCAATATCATTATCGGTGTCGAGGAGAAGGACTTCGACCTGGCGATTCAGACCATTTACCGTGCCTTCTCCGATGAGAACGGCATTGTGAAGGTCTCCGACCTGGAGGCTCCCGCGCCGGTCGATCCCGCCCTGGTCGCGCTCAAAAAGTAGCGGCTGCTCGGTGGATTTTTGGGCCATGTCTCAAAAATCTACGGCAGGGCGTTTCGTTTCGGTTTCGTTTCGACGGGGCGGGTTTCGTGCCCGCCCCGTTCTTGTATACACTGGCAACAATAATCGGCCTGCTCGGCGTGCGGGCAAAAGCCACAACCTTTAAAGGGGGAAGCATGAAACAGTACACGGTTGCTATTTTGGGCGCGACGGGAGCCGTGGGCACCCAGATGCTCGAGTGCCTCAACGAGCAGGAGTTCCCGGTCGGCAAGCTCAAGCTGTTGGCAAGCGCACGCTCCGCGGGCAAGACCGTTGAGTTCCGCGGTGAGCAGATCGTGATCGAAGAGGCTTGCCCCGAGGCCTTTGAGGGCTGCGACATCGTGCTCGGCGCTGCCGGCGACGACATC
>CABURG010000088.1 GCA_902493835.1 uncultured Collinsella sp.
GAGCAGGCTCGCCAGAAGGGCGCGCTGTAGCTGTAAAACCCCACGTTGAGATGGCTTTTACAGCCCAAAACTCCTCTCAAACAGAGCTCCGTAACGTTAAAGTTGAACTCTATGGTTTCTCAACAATTCATCATAACTGCAGGTCAAAGCCAAAGCCTCAAGTTCAACTTGACCCTTTGGGACCTTTAAGGTTCAAGTTGAGGTCGAAAGCAGTAGTAGAATACCGTTCGAACCATAACCTACGATTGATTGCAGAGGGACTGGATGCAGCATTCGAATCATCGCACCGCAGCGCTCATTGCGTCGAAGCCGGCTCGTATCATCACGAGCGCCGCGCTCGCCGTTGCGCTGACGGCCACGCCGATGCTCTCCCCCGTTGCGGCGTATGCCGCCTCGCAGGCAACGCAGGACCAGCTTTCCGCAGCCCAGCAGAAGATCGAAGCCGCCACGAGCGCCTACAACGACGCCCGCACCAAACTCGATGACCTGCAAAAGCAGATTGACTCCAATGAGGCAAGCATCGAGGAAATCGAGGCTAAGCTTCCCGAGCAGCAGGCCAAGGCAAGCTCCGCCATGCGCGATCTGTATAAGTATCAGAAGGGCACCAACCCCATCGTGAGCTTCCTGGTCAACGCGCAGAGCCTGGGTGAGTTCATCACGACCTGCAAATACACCAACCAGATCACGAGCTCGAGCGTCGACGAGATCGAACAGCTCAATAACATGCAAACCGAACTCGAACAGAACAAGGCTGAGCTCCAGCAGGCCAAGTCTCAGCTTGAGGCAGAGCAGAAAAACGCCGAGGATGCGCTGGCGCAGGCCCAGCAGCTCCGCAGCGAGGCACAGGCAAAAGCCGAGCAGGAAAATGCCGCCGAGCTTGCCAAGCTTGAGGCCGATAAGGCCGCTGCCGCTGAGAAGCTCTCGGGCGAGGGCGTGAGCGGCAGCAATTCCAGCAGCCAGGCCACTAACACCAACACCACCATCGACACCACGGTGAACAACGCCAATACCGGTAGCTCCGATTACGATTCGTTCATTAATGAGTGGACGAGCCGCATCGACAATTATCTCGCCGGCTCCCCCATGGCAGGCCAGGGCTATAACTTTGCCGTCGCCGCTTGGAATACCGGTGTCGACCCCCGTTGGTCCCCCGCCATCGCCTGCATCGAGAGCACCAAGGGTGCTTATTGCGCCAATTCTTACAACGCCTGGGGCTGGAGTGCCCGCGGCGGCGGTTGGCGCAGCTTTGGCAGCTGGAGCGAGGGCATCTCCGCTCACGTTGCCTATCTGGGCGCCAACTACGGCTCCACCCTTACCCCGGCTGCGGCCAAAAAGTACTGCCCGCCCACGTGGCAGGACTGGTACAACAAAGTCGCCGCTCAGATGAACCGCATCTAAGTGCAACTGCAAAGGGCCCCAATGGGGCCCTTTTTCTTTTAGGTAGCGGAGGTATCGACGACGCCGGTCGCATTGGCAACCGCGACTATGACGATCATGCATAGGAGCAGCACACCCAATGCCTTGAGCCAGAGTTTCGCGAGCTTCTTGCCGCGATAGCTGTCGAGCAGTGCGAATCGCCGACGAAGACGGCGCTTATCGAGCAGCGCAAAATGCATAAGCACCATAAGGCCATCGACAAAGAAAAAATACTCGATTATGACAAGCCACGTCGGGTAGCTTTGGTTTGCTCCCGTGGGGTGAAAGACGGCAAAGTGACTTCCGGCAAAGAACACAAGCAGCGAGAAGAAGACGAGCGTATTCCAAATGCGCCCCAGAGACTCCGGAACGCGAGAGAGCAGACCGCATGCAGTGGAGGCGGCAGGCCTAGGAAGCCCTGTGGGGTTCTGGAGCCCTTGGGGCGTCAACACCGTCTCCGAGGCCGGAGTACGGACAAGCACAGGCGCAGGAGGCCGCACGGGGCGACTTAGATCGTATGCCGCGCGCGTCGCCCGTCCCAACGCTTCCGCGCTCGCAAAACGCTTGGCCGGGTCGAGCGCCATCGACATGCAGACGGCATCGGCAAGTGGAGTGGGAATGCCGCATGCCTCACATTGCTCGCGCATGTCGAGCCCTGGTTTAGGGTCGACTCCCGTCAAGCAAAAGAACAACAGGGCCCCAAGTGCGTAGACATCGCTGCGCACACTCGTCTGCCCAAACCCATACTGCTCGGGCGGCGCATAGGGTCGCGTGCCAAACTTGACGGTGTCAGCATCGGCGCCATCGCGCCATACGCGCGCGATCCCCAGGTCGATAATCACCAGCGATGAAAATGTCAGGCCGTCATCAGGCGTATAGTTGGCACCTGTCACGATGATATTCGACGGCTTGAGGTCGCGATGGATCACCGGCGCCGACGTCTCCCCCACCATTGCAAAACCGGCATGGAGCTCGCCCACGGCATCGCATAGGGCAGGATACAATTCACGCGCATAATCGGGGGTGGCTCCCAGACGGTCCACCAGCGCCCCGAGTGTCTCCCCTTCGATGTATTCCATAACCACGTTGAGCTCGTCGCCCACACGACGACAATCGACGATTCTGGGCAGGTGCTCAAAACGCCTGCCTGCCCGCTGAGCGGCAAACAGACGCTCGTATGCCCCGCCGATTTGAGCCGAAGCATCGATGCGTTTACGAACAAAGGGACCGAGCGAACCACCGCCGGTTCCTTCAAAGTACACGAGCTCGGTTGTTTCAACGGACGAGCGCTTAAGTACACGCTCCACGCGATAGCTGTCGTCGCGATCGAGCGACGCCAGGTGCTCGGCAAGCGCTGCGGTCAGCTCGTCAACGGAATATGTTGGGCTCTGAATATCCATAGCCTCCATCATAGCGCAGGGCGCAGACACCCCATGGCATCTGCGCCCCGTTCGTTTGCATCGTTGTTCGGCAGCTACGCCGGCTCAGATATCAGCCGCTAACTCACCGTCTCCTCGCCAAAGCGATACAGCTCCTCGTTGACCTTTTGGAGGCTGCACCCGCGATCGATGCAAAAAATGATAATCGCATCGCGGCGGTCCTTGCAGTTAAGGACGCTTACCCCGGCAGCCGTCAGCGCACGGTTGGTTTCTTTGAGCGTCAGCGCCATCGCAAAGGCAATCTGCAGCACCTTATTGCGGCTCGGATGCCGCGCACCGGTAAAGATCTGATAGCCAAAGGTCTCATTGAGATCGGCCATACGAACCACGCGCGAGCGCTCCAAGCCCTTTTCCTGCAGTAGCTGCTTCAGGTAGTTCGAAAGCGACGGGGCGGCAAAGTCGTGTTCTTTGATATAGCCATCGATGTTTGGCGCGTCGAGAAGCTCATTGAGCAACTCGTCAGTCAGCTTTTTATCGGGCATACGACTTCACCTCCCCCAGTGCATACAACATGCTAGAAACCGCTTACGTCCGAACGCTCCCAACTGGCGACCTGATCGGGAGACACCGTGCCCAGCGCCTCGAACTTCCAGGAGCCGCCCGCCTTCAGATGATTGGTGTTTGCAAGAGCCGTTCCAACCTGGTTGCCATCAGCATCATACAGAACATACTCAATCTGAATGTAGCTCTTTTCCTTGTCCGTGTTATTGGTCAGCGTCCCCGTGATCTTATAGGCAAACTGATTGGAAGTGTCTTCAGCCTCGTCAGCAATGGTATACGGTTCTTGCGGTTCTTTTTGCTCCTCAGCCTGCTGTGTCGTCCCGGCAGGTTTTGCCGAATCGCTCGCAGGCGAATCGGTTGAGTTGCCGCCCATAGAGCCCACGGCACCGACAATAACCAGCACCACGATGACGCCTAGGACAATCTTACCGATCGGCTTCTTTCCCTCTTTTGCCATTATTCATCCTTCCTACGATCCGGCTACCGTGCCGGCACACAGCACATCGTAGGAAGGATTAAACTTGAATTCATTAGCTGAGAGCTAAGGTTGCGGTAAACGGCCAATGCAGTTATCCAAACGCCGAGCAAACGCACTTTGCGCGACCGTCTGCCGGCAGCGCATCAACCCACCGTGACGGATTCCCCGGTAAAGGCACTGACCATCAACAGGACAAAGAACACCAGGTAGCTGACACTCAGCGGGTACGCAATGACCAGGAATACAACCCAGCCGACATTGGTTTTACCGCCGGCACGGCGTCGCTCGCGATTGCGGCAGAGCCAAATCGTCACGCCGATGGCAGTGATAAACAGTACGAGTGCCGCCGCAGCCAGCCCAGCAAGCGCAAACATCACGCCAATGCTCACAGCGATGACCGGAAGCAGCAGCAAACCGCACCCGCATCCACCCGGACTATATACGGCTGATTGCCGACGTCGCCTCATCGTCACTCCATCACAAGCAATCGTTTGTAGACATCGAGGCCTTTGAGCAGAATTTCCTCGTCAAAGAGCATGGTATCGGTATGCAGAGCGCTCGTGGCATAGGCGGGACAGCCATCCGGATCACTCGGGTTTTCTTGACCCTCCGGCACGCCCGTGCCCAGCAAGAAGAACACGCCCGGCAGATAGCGCTGATAGAAGGCGAAATCCTCGGCGATTAGCAGCGGCTCGTCCACAAGTTGCAGTTCGGACAAGGCAGGCGCAATGTGGGCAAACAGCTCGGGGTCGTTATCGACTGGCGGATAGCCCTCGGCAAAGTCGAGATCATACGTGCAGCCCGTTGCGGTGCACGCCTCGTCGAGCACACGGCGTACGCCCTCACGCGCACGGTCGAACATGTCGTCCGTAAACACACGCAGGCTGCCGGCAACATGGGCCTCCCCCGCCACCGCGTTGCAGACGGCACCGGCCTGCAGCAGACCAAACTTACCGATACAGGGCTCGTCGGTGCCCAGCTCGTCCATCAGCTCGCGCTCGGCAACCAAAAACTTCGCTGCCGCCAACGCGGCATCGTGCGACTCCCCAACCGGCACACCATAGGTCTTAGCGATGTGGATGCTCGTACCGTGAATATGGATATGCGTCTCGCTCGAACGCGCCAGCAGCGGACCGGAACAACTCGCCAACGTGCCGGCAGGCAGATCGGGCCACACATGGAAGCCAAAAATGCGGTCGGCCCCATAGCGCTCGAACACACCACTCTCGCATACCGTCTTGGCACCACCGGTCGTTTCCTCGGCCGGCTGGAACACAAAGAGAACGTTGCGCCTAATGGCGCCCGGCTGTTCGCGAATCGTACGGTCGACATACGTCGCGGCGGCAAGCGCCATGGCCATGTGTCCGTCATGTCCGCAAGCGTGCATCTTGCCGGGATGGGTCGAGGCAAAGGCCGCTCCCGTCGCCTCCGCGATGGGCAGCGCATCCATATCGGCGCGAATCGCCGTGGCATGCGCGGCATCAACGCCGGCGTCGAAGAAAGCACAAACGCAGTTGGGGCACGGATGGGTCACTTCGCAGGTGAGCGGTGCCAACACGCCCTCGATATAGGCAATGGTTTGCGGAAGATCGAAATCGAGCTCCGGAATGCGATGGAGATCGCGGCGATAGCGACGGAGTTCTTGGAGCTCGGTCATAGAGGATCCCTTCGTGAGGCACATCTGTTGCAACTTATTGTGATACAGGATTGTGGCGCACATGTTTCCAGCATATCCCTGCATTTTTTAAACGTTATATACGAATACTCTTGTTTGGTAAAGTGCAACGTGATAGGGTCTTTACCACTTGATAGAGGCGCGGGCACGAAGAGCCGCGGGCGAGCCGGCAGGCTTTGACCCCGTGGGGAGGCGAAACCCGCCGAACTGGGTTTTACGGGCACGAACAACCTGGTGGGCCTGTGGGAAACACCCACAGGACTGTCTGCAGCAATGCGGGAGCGCTATCCGGACATTGGGTCCACGCTATGCGGATTCGATGCGCAGATGGCGCCGTCTGGATAGCGAGGTTTACGGGACATGGCATTGACCCCCAACGAGGCATATGCGGCCAAGCAGCCGTTTGTGGACAAGGAGACACTCGAGCATATCGTCGAGCAGTTCCCCACGCCGTTTCATCTATACGACGAGGCGGGCATCCGCCGCAACATGCAAGAAGTGCGCGACGCCTTTGCATGGAACCCGGGCTTTAAGGAATACTTTGCAGTCAAGGCCAACCCCAACCCGGCGCTCATCTCCATTCTCAACGAATACCGCTGCGGCTGCGATTGCTCGAGCTATACCGAGCTCATGATCGCCCGCTCGCTGGGTATCACGGGACACGACATCATGTTCTCGTCCAACGATACGCCGGCTGCCGACTTTGAGCTCGCCGACAAACTGGGTGCCATCGTCAACTTTGACGACATCAGCCACATCGAGTTCTTTGAGCGTGTTGCGGGACCCATCCCCAAGACGGTCAGCTGCCGCTTTAATCCAGGCGGCCTGTTCCAGCTCTCCAACGGCATCATGGACAACCCGGGCGACTCCAAATATGGCATGACCACCGAGCAGCTCTTCGAGGCCTTCCGCATGCTCAAGGCCAAGGGCGCCGAGGACTTTGGCATCCACGCATTCCTTGCCAGCAACACTGTCACCAACGACTACTACCCCAAGCTCGCGCGCATCCTCTTTGAGCTTGCCGTACGCCTGGAGCGCGAGACCGGCGCACACGTCGCCTTCATCAATCTGTCCGGCGGCGTCGGCATCCCCTACCTGCCCGAGCAGCAGGCCAACGACATTCGCGCCATCGGCGAGGGAGTACACGCGGCATACGACGAGATCCTGGTTCCCGCCGGCATGGGCGATGTGGCCATCTGCACCGAGATGGGCCGCTTTATGATGGGCCCCTACGGCTGCCTGGTCACCAAGGCCATCCACGAGAAGCAGATCTACAAGGACTATATCGGTGTCGATGCAAGCGCCGTCGATTTGATTCGCCCTGCCATGTATGGCGCCTACCACCACATTACGGTGATGGGTCAGCCGGGCGGCGCCGACAAGGCCACAGCGCCCGTCACGAACACCTATGACATCACGGGCAACCTATGCGAGAACAACGACAAGTTCGCTATCGATCGCAAGCTGCCGCATATCGACATGGGTGACCTGCTTGTAATCCACGATACCGGTGCGCATGGCTACTCCATGGGCTACAACTACAACGGC
>CABURG010000089.1 GCA_902493835.1 uncultured Collinsella sp.
CACGCTGTGCTGACCGTCGGCGACAAAAGCAAGCAGCTCATCGAGCAGTTCCTCGCGCGCCATGGGATCGAGGCCCGCGGTGGCTTCGTCCAAAAGGAGTAGCTTGGCATTATGGCTGAGTGCACAGGCAAGCTGCAACTTCATGCCCATGCCGCGGGAGAGGTCCTTGACCTTTGTCTTGGGATCGAGGCCAAATCGGTCGATGAATCCGGCGAACGTTTTGCGGTCCCACGTGGGGTACGCCGGGCCTACGAGTGCCTCGATCTGGCCCACCCTGAGCGTTGAAGGGAAGGGGCATGTGTCCAGGACGAGACCGACGCGGGAGCGCAGACAGCGCTGTGTCTCGCCGGGCGCGTCGGCGCCACAGCGCTGCCCAAACAGGCGCACCTCGCCGGCATCGAGCTTGATAAGCCCGAGCGCGGCGCGAATGGTCGTTGTCTTGCCGGCACCGTTAGCGCCCACAAAGCCAGCAATCTGGCCGGGCTCCACGGCGAGCGTGACATCGCGTAGTGAAAAGCGGTCGCTCACACGGCGTGAGATGCCTTTGAGTTCTAAAAGGTTTTGCATGGTATAGCCTTTCTTGCAGATGGCTACTGCATGGTTTCGAGGGCTACCAGGTCGAGCATCTCGTGCAGCTTGTCGCGCGTGACACCCAGGGCTTCGGCTTGGCTTGCCGCTTTCGCAAGCAGGTCTTCGATATGGCAGAGCTGGTTTTCGCGCAAGAGTTCCTGGTTGCCCTCGGCGACAAAACAGCCCTTGCCCTGCATGGTGCAGATAAACCCGAGCCGCTCCAGGTCGGCGTAGGCGCGCTTGGTGGTGATGACGCTCACGCCAAGATCGCTCGCGAGTGCACGGATGCTGGGGAGTTTGGCTCCCGCAGCGAGCGTGCCCGAAAGGATTTGAGCTTTGACCTGCGAGGCTATTTGCTCGTAGATGGGCTTGTCGCTCGAATTGGATAGGATGATGTCCACAGCGGCTCCTTAGCTGTTGGGCTACACGTGTATATAACCGGTAAGCACAGTATATATACACTATATACAGTTATGCAAGAGGCAAATACTGATTGGGCCGGCTACCCTGGCCCCAACTGATGAATTTGTCCTGATAGGTGCCCTAGAGCGGGATTTCGCGGCTACAATAATGCGGTTACAACGACGTAATGCACTCAATGCAAGAAAGGATCCGCATGGCAAGCCTGTCGGATGAAATCTCGTCGCGCCGCACATTCGCGATCATCAGCCACCCGGACGCCGGTAAGACCACGCTTACCGAGAAGCTGCTGCTCTATACCGGCAGCATCCAGACTGCCGGCTCGGTCAAGGGCAAGAGCTCGGCCAAGCATGCTGTCTCGGACTGGATGGACATCGAGAAGGAGCGCGGCATCTCCGTCACCTCCTCGGTGCTGCAGTTCACCTATAACGGCGTCTGCGTCAACATCCTCGATACCCCCGGCCACCAGGACTTCTCGGAGGATACCTACCGTACCCTTATGGCTGCCGACGCCGCTGTCATGGTTATCGACGGCGCCAAGGGCGTCGAGGCCCAGACCAAGAAGCTCTTTAAGGTCTGTACGCTGCGCCACATTCCCATCTTCACCTTTGTGAACAAGCTCGACCACGAGGCTCGCGATCCGTTTGAGCTCATGGAAGAGATCGAGAACGTTCTGGGCATCAACACCTATCCCATGAACTGGCCGATCGGCAGCGGCCGCAACTTCCGCGGCGTGTTCGACCGTCAGACCCGTCGCGTTATCGCCTTCGAGGGCGACGGTCACGCCAACGCCACCAAGAAGGTCGCCGAGGTCGAGGCCGAGCTGGGCGATCCTTCCATGGACGAGCTCATCGGCGAGGAAAACCATAAGAACCTGATGGACGACATCGAGCTGCTCGATGGCGCTGGCGACGAGCTCGACTTGGATGCTGTGGCCTGTGGCAAGCTGAGCCCGGCGTTCTTTGGCTCGGCGCTCACCAACTTTGGCGTGGAGCCCTTCCTCAAGGAGTTCCTGCGTCTGGCCCCGACGCCGCGCGCCTATACCGATACGCTCACCACCGAGCCGGTCGATCCCTGCCGCGACGACTTTAGCGGCTTCGTGTTTAAGATCCAGGCCAACATGGACAAGAACCACCGCGACCGCATCGCCTTTGTGCGCATTTGCTCGGGCAAGTTCGAGCGCGGCATGGACGCCTCCCACGTGCAGGGCAACCGCAAGCTCAAGCTTGCCACGGGCACGTCGATGATGGCCGATGACCGCGCCATCGTGGACGAGGCGTACGCGGGCGATATCGTGGGCCTGTTCGACCCGGGTATCTTTAGCATCGGTGACACCGTGTGCTCCGGCAAGCGCCACGTGCAGTATCCGCAGATCCCGACGTTTGCCCCCGAGATGTTCGCCCGCATTACGCAGGTCGACACGCTCAAGCGCAAGCAGTTCGTCAAGGGCATGGAGGAGCTTGCCCAGGAGGGTGCCATCCAGATCTTCCGCGAGCTGGGTGCCGGCATGGAGAGCGTCATCGTGGGTGTGGTCGGCGTGCTGCAGTTTGAGGTGCTCGAGCGCCGCCTCAAGGCCGAGTACCGTGTTGAGGTTCGTCGCCAGCCGCTGCCCTATACGGACATCCGTTGGATCCAGAATGACCCCGACACCATCGATATCCCGGGCCTTTCGCTCACGCGCGACACGCTGCGCGTCGAGGACATGCGCGGCGGTAAGCTGCTGCTGTTCACGAGCCCGTGGAACGTGGATTGGGCAACCGACCACAACCCCGACCTTATCCTGTCGGAGTTTGGCAACGTAGCGTTTTAACGCATCGGCGCGGTGGCCCTGTGGGGCTGCCGCGCCATTTACTTGCCTGATGCCGCGCGAGCGGCTATCATACCCACCGTCGTCTCAAGACCGAGACGTCCGAGCAGTTCGGGTCCGATATCCTGCTCGTTAAACTTAAAACCAAAGGAGTACATAATGATCAAGAAGGTCATGGAGGACTATAAGGTCCTGTTGCGGAGCATTCCCGCGGCAACGGTTTCGCTGTTTTTCGTGAGCGTCATCATGATGAACCTGCTGGCCAACAAAGAGCTCATCAGCCTGCCGTATCTGGCACTCGATTGCGGCTTTGTGGTGAGCTGGGTCTCGTTTTTGTGCCAGGACATGATCTGCAAGCGCTTTGGCGCCAAGGCATCCATCAAAATCTCCATCCTCGCGCTACTGGTCAACCTGGCCGTGAGCCTGTGCTTTTGGGCATGTTCGCTCACGCCCGGCATGTGGGGCGCCTACTACAACACGGGCATGATCGAGGTCAACACCGCCCTTAACGCCACCATCGGCGGCACCTGGTACGTGGTGCTGGGCTCTTCGCTGGCAATGCTCGTTTCTGCCGTGGTTAACTCCACGCTCAACCAGTCGCTCGGCCGTATGCTCAAGAAGAATAACTTTGCGAGCTTTGCCTTCCGTTCCTATGTGTCCACGGGTGTTGGCCAGTTTATCGACAACCTGGTCTTCGCCATCGTGGTGAGCCACACGTTCTTTGGTTGGACCTGGGTGCAGGTCCTCATGTGCTCGCTGACCGGCGCTGTTGCCGAGCTGCTGTGCGAGGTCTTCCTGAGTCCCGTGGGCTACAAGGTCGTGCGCGGCTGGGAGCGCGAGAATGTGGGTTCCGAGTACCTCGAGCGCCACGCAACCGCCTAAGGAGCAAGTATGCGGGTTTTGATCACGGGCGCTTCGGGCGGTATCGGAGCCGCGTGCGTGCAGCGCTTTTTGGATGAGGGCCACGAGGTCGTGGGCTTTGATCTGCTGTCGCCGGCGATCGAACACGAGCGCTACCGCCATCTGATCGTTGATGTCCGCGAGCCGGACTCGTTTCCAAGCGACCTTGAGCCTCAGGTAATCGTGAACGTTGCCGGTACGCAGGATTCGGCCGACGACATCGCCGCCAACCTGTGTGGCACCATCAACGTGACCGAGCGCTACGCCTTTGTGGGGGAGGGGCTCGCCGCCAAGCCTGCGCCGGCTATCAAATCCGTGGTCAATGTGGGGTCGGCGAGCGGACATACGGGATCGGAGTTTCCCGCCTATGCCGCCAGCAAGGGCGGTGTTATCGCCTACACCAAGAACCTTGCAAACCGCCTGGCACCGCAGGCCATCGCCAACAGTGTGGACCCGGGCGGCGTTATAACGCCGCTCAACCGTTGCGTGATGGAAGACGAACACCTGTGGAACCAGATTATGGAGCTCACGCCGCTTAAACGCTGGGCCACCGCCCAAGAGATCGCCGAGTGGATCTACTTTGTGGGCGTGACCAACCGGTTTATGACCGGGCAGAGCCTGTTGATCGATGGCGGCGAGGCCGGCCGCACGCAATTTATTTGGCCCGAATAGGAAACGCGCCCGATGGAAAGCCGTCGGGCGCGTTTTTGGTATATCGATTTTTAGTCGAGGCAAGTCCAGTTGACGGGGGTCGAGCCGTGTTGTTCGAGTAGCCGATTGGCAGCGGAGAAGGGGCGCGACCCCATAAAGGCGGGGAGTTCTGCCGTGGCACGGTTGGCCGAAAGCGGCGAGGGGTGCGTAGAGGCCAGGCAGAACTTGCCGGTTGCCTTGCCCGCGCCGGTAGCGGCGAGCTTGCCTTCGACCATCTGCTGGGCAAAGCGGCCCCATGCCAAAAAGACTACCGGTTGGGGCAGCTGGCAGCAGCGTTCGATAACGTAGTCGGTGAGCGTGCTCCAGCCCAGTTTGGCGTGCGAGTTCGCGGCATGCTCGCGCACGGTGAGCGTAGTGTTGAGGAGCAGGACGCCCTGTTGTGCCCATGGGGTTAGGTCTCCCGTGGCGGGAATGGGGCAACCCAGATCGGCTTTGAGTTCCTTATAGATGTTACGCAGACTCGGCGGCAACTTGGTTTGCGTCGCGGGGACCGAGAACGACAGCCCCATTGCCTGGTTGGGTCCGTGATAGGGGTCTTGACCCAAGATGACAACCTTGACCTGGTCGGCCGGCGTGTAGGCGAGGGCATTGAGGATGTCGTCTTGTGCCGGGTAGATAGTCTGCTCGGCACGCAAAAGGGCGATGCGCTCGAGCAGCTGGTTCGTAGTGTCACGTACCGGCTGCGGTGCATCGCCCAACCAAGTTGCTATGTTGCGGTCGCGGGTTGCGGCGTCCATGGGGCTCCTTTACGTCAGATGCTCTGTTTGCATCTATTGTAAAGGCGCACCGGTTGCCTTTATGCCACGGCTGTATGAAGAGCGGGGTCTACGAGACGTGCTCGGGCGCTCCTGCCATGCGAGCCTGTCCATGCGCGCGAAGGCGCGGAAGCTCGACGGTTGCCACCATGACACCGGTGAGGATGAGAGCTGCACCCAGGAAGGCGATGGGGCTCAGGACCTCGCCGACCAGGAAGAACGAGAAGACAGCGGAGCAGACCGGCTCGAGCGAGAAGGCAAAGCCGGTGGTCTCGGCGGGCACGTGGGGCTGCACGAGCGTTTGGGTGATAAAGCCGTAGGCAGAGCAGATGAGCGCGAGGGCAACGACGACCACGATCTCGCTGGGCGTACTGGGAAGTGTGAAACCGCCAAAGACGCATGCGGCAATGCCCGAGAACAGGCCGCCAAAGCCCAGCTGCCAAACGCCCAGGGACAGCGGATCGACTTCTTCGACAAACCGCTTGGCGACAATGATGTGTCCGGCGTAGACAAAGGCGGAGAGCAGCATGATGAGCGCGCCCGGGTTCAGGCTAGTGAAGTCGGCGCCCGAGAGCAGCAACATACCGCAGGTGACGATGGCGGTGCCGACGAGCACTTTGCGCTCGGGGGCGCGGCGCAGCAGGGCGGCGTTGGCAAACGGCACGATTACGACCGTCAGGCTCTGCAAAAAGCCGGCAGTGGAGGCAGAGGTGAGGCTGGAGCCCAGGCACATGCAGGTGAGCTCGGTTGCCATGATGGCGCCGATGATAGCGGCGCGAACCATAAGGTCGCGGTTGATGCGGAACGCGCGTTTGTGGAAGAGCAGCAGGCAGGCCACAAAGGCGATGATGCAGCGTAGCGCGACGATGCTCGTGGCGTTCATGCTGTCCATGCCAATCTTCATGAGGGGGTACGAAAAGCCCCATGCGACGGGAACGGAAAATGAGAGCGCGATTGCTTTTTTGCGATCCATGGGACTCCTTTTGTTACAGAACGGTTTCGTAAAAAGGATTCTGCTCCCAGATGTGGATGTAGTAAAGCGAATGTATCTTCAGTATGATTAAGAAATACTAATGTTGGCAGAAAAAGCCCTGGCAAAACGTTTTACGGCTACATCGATGTGGAGGCACGATGGCATCGCGGTATCAGATTGTATGTATGGTGGTCGATTGCGGCAGTCTGAAACGTGCGGCGGACGAACTGGGCTATACGCAAAGTGCGGTGAGCCAGGCCGTCAAAGCGCTCGAGCGCGAGCTGGGTACAACGCTTATCGAGCGCGGTAAGCAGGGCGTTTCGCTTACGCGCGACGGCAAGCAGTACCTGCCGTATCTGCGACAGATTGTGACTGCCGAGGCTGAGCTCGAGGGCAAGCGCCAGGAGCTGCTGGGGCTTTCGTCGACCGATATTCGTATCGCGACGTTTACCAACGTGAGCCGCACCGTATTGCCGCGCGTGATTCGCGACTTTGGAGCCCTGCACCCGGGCGTACGCTTTACCCTCAAGCAGGGCGATTACACGCGCAACGCCCAGTGGGTGCACGATGGCGTGGTTGATTTTTGCTTTACGGCACGTGGGTTTACCGCTGGGCTCGAGAAGCGCGTGGTCTATCACGACGAGTTGGTGGCGCTGTTGCCAGTCGCGCATCCGCTGACGGCAAAGGAAAAGGTGACGCTCGCCGATTTGGCGTCCGAGCCGTTTGTGCTGCTGGATGAGGGCGAACAGAGCCTGGTGCTCGATGCATTCGCGGCGTATGGCCTGTCGCCGCACGTGACGAGTGAGGTGACCGACGACTACACCATCATGGCGATGGTGGAGGAGGGCCTAGGCGTGAGCATGCTCTACCGTCGTACTGTGGAGGGCATGCGAGCCGATATTCGTGTGCGGCCCATCG
>CABURG010000090.1 GCA_902493835.1 uncultured Collinsella sp.
CGAGCCGATAACCACGAACACCGCGAGCGCCTCGATGCCGGCAGCGTCGAGCGCCGGCATATGCGCCCAGGGCTGCACGAAGACGCACGAGACCACGCCCGCCGTGAGCATTGCCGAGCCCGTGACGATGGGGCTGCCGTATTCGGGCAGGATCTTGGCGGGAATCACCGCCATACACGCGGCGCTGACCGCACACATAAGACCTGCTGCCAGGCCAAGCGGCGAGATATTCAGGCTGGTGGGGTCGCCGCCGGTGGCGATTAAAAAGGTTCCACCCAGAGCCAGGCCAATGCCGATGACTTCGCGAGTACGCGGCATGCGGCGATCGATCGCGCAGGTGTAGCCCATGATAATAACGAGCTGCAGGCACTGGAGCACTGTCGCGGTTCCGGCGTTCGTCAGGCGCACGGCCGAAAGATAGCAAAACTGGTTGAACAGCAGGCCAAAGGCGGTAAAGAGCAGCAGCTGCTTGCGATCGGCGGGTGTGGTCCAGAGCTTAATCAGGCGCTCGCGGTCGCGCGTAACAACCACGGCCATAAAGAGTAGACCGGCGAGAATCTGACGCACGCTCATAAGCCACAAGGTGTCGACGTGGTAGGTATCGAACAGAAAGCTCGCGCTGGTGCCCGAAAAGCCCCAAAACGAACCGCCCACCAGCGTAGCCAAGACGCCCGTGATCATCTTGCGCGTCGAAGCGCTGTTCAAGCGGTCGCGCCATGCGCGACGGGTGTTGCGGCTGAGCTCGTCGGTGCCCTCGGGCACATCAATGTTCGATATATCGGTCATCGGCACCGAAGCCTCTGCACCTTCGACCTGCTCGACACACTCTTTGCTCATTCCACTCCCCCGAAACAGTCTGGAAGCAATTCGGCTTACCTTACCACGGCGAAGTCACCAGCTGGAGGCTTGTCCGCTTATCGGTAGGACAATTCCGCAGGCGTCTTTCCATAGCTCGATACCGCAATGGCCTTGCATTAGTCGACAGCCAAATCGCGGCGCAGACTCTTTTGAAATGGATATGACAAAGCCTCCGAATTCCACAATGTAAGCGATTTTTAAAAATGTTCTTGCCACCGAGTTCAGGCTCCGTTATATTATCCCTTGCGCACTTGCGCACCCTTGATCGGGCGTTTAGCTCAGGGGGAGAGCGCTTCCCTGACACGGAAGAGGTCAGAAGTTCAAATCTTCTAACGCCCACCAAATGTTCGCAGCTCAGAGGCTATGCTCTCTGGGCTGTTTTGTTTTATGTCGCCAAATCCGCCGGCAGTTCCAACCGTCCAACCAGCCAAAAGCCGACCATCTACTTGCCGATCTATCCATCGGCATAACCAATCAGTCCGCACCGCAACTTCTCGGCAAAACGCCGCGATGTCTGCGCCCTGCGGTATCCTTGAGCCACTTGCACCTGCAGCACCAAGGAGCCGCCATGCGCACCGAGCTCGATGTCCCCTTTTCGCACAAAGAAGAAGCCAAGGCGCTGGGCGCCAAATGGGACCGGACCAAGAAGATCTGGTATGTACCCAGCGGCGTCAACCCCGAGCCCTTTGCCGAGTGGCTGCCCGGTGTTGACCGATCCGACCCCTCAGCGCCGTATATATATCTAGTACTGGGCAAGCGCGAGTGCTGGAAATGTCACAAAGAGACCTCGGTCGCGGCCTTTGGCATTCCCTATCGAGCCGATAACGACGAGAGCATCGTCATCGCGCACGCGCCCAACGAAGCCGGGCACATTGCCATCGACACGGCCAGCGCCAACGCACTCGCCATCGTGCCCGCTCTTGGCTGCGTACCGGGCGAGATCCGCGACTACCTTCATAAGCGCTGCGGCTACAAGCCCGTAGGCGCGCGAGCCTCCAAAGCCCCGTCGCTCGGCAACACGTGCACCAGTTGCGACGCGCTGCAAGGCAGCCGCTATCTGTTCGAGGAGCCCTCGTCCCCGTTTGCCCTCACTGCCATCAACAAGCTGCCGGCACTGGAGTTTATACGCGTCGAAGTTGCCGGCGTCTTTGGCGTCCCGGCCACGCGTACCGACTTTGACCAGGCGCTCTTTACCTGGGCACGCGACCATCACGCCGAGTTCCACAGGCAACTCGGTGAGGGGATTTATTTGTAGAGGCAAAAGACACTCACAGCCAACTCCTCCGCATCACCTATCCCTCGTCGCCGGCGTCGTACACGATATCGAGGCCACAAACAGGGCATTTCTCCGGATACACCGGCATATGAACGCCTGTCCGTTTTCTCACTTCGTCGCTGAGTCTGTCGCGCGCATCGATGAACCGAATGTCGAGACACGGTATTTGCGAGCCGCAGCAAGGGCAGGTGACGACAAACGACCCGCAATCAACCTCTACGCTCGGAAACATATTGTTGTCTATAAGGGCACACGGCAGTTTTCCGTACTTCCCCATCGCAATATCGCCTCGCCAGCTCATACACGCTCCCCTCTCGCTATACAAATCAGGAAGAGCATGCACCGGCGGGTGAGCGCGATATTGCATCGCCACGCGATCCGATCAAACAACACGATCGTCAAAGAATGCCAAAGCCAAATACGCTAATACGGCAGAAGCCCCGCCTTTTCACGCTTCTTTTCCGAGCGATCGAATTCAATGCGATGGGCCTCAAGAAACACCGTATTGGGTCGCCACTGACGCTCATTCGGCTGCCTTAGCGTCGCACCCGCAAAGGAAACGTAGTCGGTCTTATCCAGCAGGTACGATCCGCACAGCCGATATTCGCCGCAAACAGGCTCAAACGAAATCAGGTGAGCATCAAATAGGGAATGAAAATCGCGCCGAAGCAGAATGCCGTTGCTGGCAACCTGCGATTTGGGTCCCGAGTAATTCTCGATATGTGCAGCCTCCAGAGCTTCGCTGACGCCGCAGTCCGACACCGCGCAACGGCCATCATAGGCGGCAACGAGCTGTTTGCGGAACCATTGCTGCCCCAATCGCTCGCGCCTTAACGCATAGCGGACCTTTTCGTCGTCGGTCGTACCCTGTCCGGTAAACTCAATATCGACGGGCATGTGCTTCAGATAACTCATGTCGGGTGCAAAACGAGGGTCCGGTCCGCCTTTATGAACAGGACCGTGCAGAACAAACCATCCGTTTTCGGGCTCGAACCGCTCAACAAACGCAAGGCCGAGCACCTTGTAGCCCACCTCGGTTGCAAATATGACTCCGACTGGAACGCCACATTCCATGCAGTTGAGCATTTTACGGTTGTAATTCTGGTCTCGAAAACCAACGGTACCCGGCGCTTGAACCGAGTACTTAATGACCCACGTACCATCGTCCAAATAGAGCGGAGGCACATCGGTGTAGAAGCTCTTTTTAGAGTTATGGACCGAAAGCGCAAAGATCTTATTGGGATCTTGCTTCACCCGATCCTGGCCCGGCCAGAAGATCCCTGAATCCCGCGTTACGGGAAAGAAGTCCGAGCCAATTCTCAAACGATACTGATACTGAGGGCTATCTTCCTTGGTGTGGTGCGGAAGGCTGGTCCAAACGCCGCCGCGCTGTTCCTCACCCAGAAACCACTCCCATGCCTCAACGTATTCGGAAGGCACGAGACTGCAGGCACGGTCATAGCTTGGTCCATCCATCAACGGAACAGCAAGGTCAATGTCGTTCATCGCCAGCACCTACAACCATACGAACGCGAGTCATGCCCCTCAATAATATGGCCGAGAGTCAATTATTACGAGATCTCATTCCGCGATCGGCACGTCGTTGATGCTCTCGGTTTGCCGTTGGCGCGCTTGTACCCCGCTACCCCACTCCCCTGTATACTGATGTAGCACGTGTTTCATCCGGGCTTGTTGGGCCGGATTGTTCATGGGAGGGTCTTGTGGCTGCTTCGAATCCGCCTAAGGGGAGCGTTTCTTCTTCGTCCATCAAGCCGGTTACGCGCAAGGCCGTGCGTTGCCAGCGCGAGGTCGCTTGGCTTGTCACGCAGGCGGCGGGCAGGCTTGTGGCGACCACTCAGGACGTCAATGCGCCTACGCCGAGCTTTGTGTTAGCGGCGGCGCTAGATTTTGTGCGCCAATTGGAGCTTGCCGCACAGGATGCCAGCGGCCACCTCGACTACCAGAATGTTATGGAGCCCGACCTGCAAACGTTCTGCCACATGGCCAAGTTGCCCGCCGCGCCCAATGCGCTTTCGGACGCAGGCTACATGTTTACGCTCTCGGGCGCGGACCTTATCCGCGACATCTATGCATACTGTAGCGAGCTCGCCGAGCGCAGCGTCTTTGGCACGGCTGAAGTCAAACCGGGAAATGTCATCAAGCTGGTTCTTAGGCTGTTCTTGATAGACGGGTTCGGGGCCATGCCGGCGTAAGCTGAGTCTTTAGCATTACCGTCGACTGGGCAACAACCGCTTTACCTTAATGGACGCCAATCGAGGGTCGATTATTGGGTCGCCTCGTCCACTAACGCATCTATCCCACGCACTCCGACAGTCGATACTTGCGGTTGCGGCTCGTCGCCGGCGCCGTGGGCTCAAGCTCGCCTTGAGCAATGAGCGCGTTGACGCGCGACCTAACCTGGGAAATTGTGAGCCCTGTGCGCTCTGCCAGCTCGCGCGTCCCCAGCTCGCCGTAGTGTTTGAGTGCCGTCACAATTAAGCCCCCGCCGTGATCGACCGGCTCGATCTTTGAACGGTAAAGTACGACCTTGAACCGATCGAATCCGGGGCAGAACAGGGGCTCGGCCAGACCATGCGCGCGCATAGCATCGATCATCATCGGGATGCCCGAGCCATTGCCCTCAGCCAGCGAACCTGCGCCATCCGGCAGCGGGACAATCGACATGAGCTTCACAAGCGTCGCGTTACGGCATCGGGAGCTGCCGTCAAACAAGTTCTCGCGAGTCTTTCCCCCGTAAAGGCCGCCAGGATTAGTCACCTCGACACGATCGTCAAAGACGTCGACGGCAATCGATTGTCCACAGAACCGATCCCCGTATTCTCGATGGATTACGGCGTTGGCGATTGCCTCGCGCAGAACCTCCTCGGGAATCTCCAGCGAGTCGATACGCGAGATGCCTTGGACGGTCGAGATGCGGCGCAGGTTTTTGGCGACAGCTGCGACGGCATCCGAGATCATCTCGCTCAACGTTCCCTCACAGATTGTGCGGTCCATGAACCTCAGCGACCCCACAGCTCCCTTTTGAGCTCCCACGTGGACAGCCACATCAATGAAGAGCTTGGGATAGAACTGCTGAGGGTAAACGCCCGCGGCAAGGAGGCCGGCCTTGGTAACATTGCCCTGGAAGTCGAGGAAATTCAGACGCTCCATCTTTGTCTTCTTGTCCGCCGCACCGCGCATCGCTCGAGGCGTCAACGAATAGGCACGCTCTATCGTGCGGTCGACCAGCGACTCGTCGAGATCGCCCACACTCGTGCCGGGCACCGCATCGCGATCGCTAGGACTCGTCCGTTCATATGACGACAGTGCCAAAACCTCGGTCGACGAAAGCGGGACATCTTTGTCATCGATGCGTTTGTAGCTGCCACCTTGAGCGCCCCGCTCTATGACATAGCAAGGCTTGCTCGACGGGTCGAGCTCCTCAATCGTGATGACCAGAACCACGGTGCCCTGGAGCTCCACGCGCTCAATGGTGTATTTGGGCGGATTGGCCAGCTTTCCGCGACCGCCGGCATCGCCCATGCCCGCCACGAATTGGTTGAGCACTTTCTCGGTCTCAAAGTTTGCAACTGGGACAAAATCCGCGCGCTCGCTCACTCCGAGTACGATGATGCCGCCGGCGGTGTTTGCGAAAGCGCTGACCGTTTCCCATACGTCGTGGGAAAGCGTCGTGGCGCTCTCCTTCACTTCGACGTTAAGATCGTCCGAGCCCATGCGCCTTAAAGACTCGAGCAAACCGGTCAGTTCGTTTTCGTTCACCTGCACGTCCTTTCGCTCGGTTCTGCGAAGAATGCCGCGAATAGATTTCCTTCGTCCCTCAGTTATCTCTCGTAATTATCTCTCATCTTTCTGTTATCTCTCATATTAGAGATGAGCGAGAGATGAAAGATAAGATGTCTGCCATCTGTTTCATATAAACATGTTTTTACTGGTAAAACAATCAGTATTGAGATAATTCCATGATTGCTTGTCTCTCTGCTGCTCAGTTATCTCTCATATTTATCTCTAGTCTTTCTGCTGTCTCTCGTATTAGTGACGAATGAGAGATGAGAGATACGTGAGTGATGGACGAGCGTGGATTATTGGACAGTCAGAAAATGAGCGTGGATATTTGGACGGTTTTTGGGCTTTTGGCAGCCGATTTCATCCGAAAATCCACGCTCATTTGGCGGGCGTCCGAATTTCCACGCTCGTGTGTCCGAAAATCCACGCTCATCCGGCAGATTGGTCGAGGGCCCCATATGGGTATACTCTCGAGGATTCGACTCGATTCGCCCCTGTTGGGGCGTCAAAGGAGACTGCATATGTCCACCACCTCAACCGACCCGCGCACCGTTGCCGCCGCACTGCTGGTGCCCGGCACCACCTGCCACGGCTTTGCCGTCGAGCGCCGCGAGACCGTGCCCGAGCTCGACTCGGACGCCTACGTGCTGCGCCACACCGCATCGGGCGCTCGCCTGCTGTACCTGGCGTGCGACGACGAAAACAAGGCCTTTGCCATTGGCTTTAAGACGCCGCCGGCCGATTCCACCGGCGTGTTCCATATTCTTGAGCACTCGGTGCTGTGCGGATCGGCCAAGTTCCCTGTCAAGGAGCCATTCGTCGATCTGATCAAGAGCTCCATGCAGACGTTCCTCAACGCCATGACCTACCCCGACAAAACCATCTACCCCGTTGCCACCACCAACGAGCAGGACCTGTACAACCTGATGGACGTGTACCTGGACGCGGTGTTCAACCCGGCCATCTACACCAAGCCGACTATTTTTGAGCAGGAGGGCTGGCACTACGAACTGGACCTGCCGGAGGGCGCCGAGGGCGAGGTC
>CABURG010000091.1 GCA_902493835.1 uncultured Collinsella sp.
ACTTGGCGGTAAAGGCATCGAGCTCCTCGGGGGCAATCGTCGGGCCGCTCTCGAGCAGCTCGGTCTGGTTGCCGGCGTGGAGGATGTTGAGGCAAATACGAGTCTCGCCCTTGATGGGTACAAAATCATTCTTAATGCCGTTGGCATCCATGAGCTCAGCCATGTAGGCGCCCATGTGGCCACCGAGCAGACCGGTCGCCACAACGTCGTCGCCCAGTTGACCCAGCACACGGGCCACGTTGAGGCCCTTGCCGCCAGCGGTCTTTTCGGACGTCACACGGTTAACGTCGTCGATAATGAGCTCATCGAGCTGATAGCGCGTATCGACAGACGGGTTCATCGTAACGGTGAGGATCATTTTTAGCTCCTTATCTCGCAGGCTCCTTGTGCCTCGCGATACGAGTCGACAAAACGGAATTACAGAATCTCAATCGTGAACGAGCGAACGACGGTCTCCTTGGGCTTGGCGACAAGGCAGCCGCGCTTATGCTCAAGCACGTCGTCCTCATCGGAGCAGGTCGAAAGGCCGCCCCAGGGCTCAACCGCCACAAAATCGCCCTCGGGCTTGCTCCACACAATGAGATATGGGAAGCCCTCAAAGCTCAGGCGGACGCCCTTGTCCTCGCCCTTTTTGGAAAGCGTGACCTGACGGCTCTCGAGCACGTCAAAGATGGTCTCCGCAAAATCGAAGAGCTCATGTGACAGAGGCAGCGTCTTTCCCACCATGGGGTTCTTGGAGCGATTGGTCACGTCAATCAAGCCAGTCGAGGGGACGGCAGTGCAAAGCTCAGCAGCCTCGTCCTTCTCAAAGCGCAGCTCGTAGTCCGTATAGGCCTCGCCCTCATCGAGCGGACACCTAAAGCCGGGATGACCGCCGATAAAGAACGGCATGTCCTCGGTACCCTCGTTGGTAACCTCATAGGCGACACGCACGGCAGCGTCCTCGAGCGTATAGCGGGCGACAAGCTTAAACGGATACGGATAATCGCTCAGCAGCGCAGCGTTATCCTCCGAAGCCAGGCACATCGCCAGCTCGTTCTCGCTCTGGCTCAGCAGCTTCCACTCCTGTTTGCGCGCAAACCCATGGCGAGCGAGCTTTACATGATGCCCGGCAAACGTCATAGCGTTGTTATCGCGCAAGCCTCCGCAAATCGGGAAGCAAATCGGTGCCTGGCCGGACCACACTGCGGGATCGCCCTGCCACAAATACTCGCGACCTCCGGCCTCAATCGAGGTAAACGAACCACCAGCCGTGGACACCTTAATAGAAATCGAATCGTTGGAGAGAGCGTATTCCATTGCCCATCCTTTCGAACAACTGCTTTTTGCTCGCAAGTACCCGTCTCGGCCCTAACCAAAGGACAAACCCGCGCGTTCATCGATGCGTCCGGTATCCCAGCCATGTAACGGGGTACCATACAGACATTGATGCAATTACAGCTGAAAGGCCTTCTTATGCGAACCATCATCCTCTACGCCTCGCGCCATCACGGCAATACGAAAAAGCTCGTGGACGCCATCGTCGAGGCGCACCCCGAGATCGATACCCTCGACGTCAAGGCGCTCGGTAAAAACGAGTACCCCGACCTGCACGAATATCATCTGATCGGTGTCGCCACGGGCATCTATTACTCCGAGATCGACAAGGACATGGCACGAGTGCTCACGAACGTGCTGCAGCCGCAGGACAAGGTGTTTGGCCTTATGACCTACGGTGGCAAAAACAAGTGGTACGGCAAGGATATCGATGGCATCTGCCGCATGAGGCAGGCCATCTTTATGGGTGTCTACGGCTGCCCCGGCTTTGATACGTGGGGACCGTTCAAGCTCGCCGGCGGTGTCCAAAAGGGACACCCGACCGCTGAGGAAATTAAGGGCGCCGTCGACTTCTTCGACAAGATCGAAGACGAGTATGGCGACATCATCGTCGAAGAGTACGCCAAGCGCGAAAAGCGCCTAGCATACGAGAAGGAGCATCCTGCAGGAGGCTTGGTGGCCGGCGTCAAGCGCACGGCAAAGAAGATCGCTAACAAGCTGTAACTGTAAAGGTGCTTTTGAGCGTTTAACCCATACGGCGGGTCCGAGCAGATTCGGGCCCGCCGTCTTTTTCTATCGTTACTCGGTAAAGGCGTTGCCGACGCTCTGGCCGCCAACATACGTCTCGACGAGGGTGAGCTCATGGTCGAACACGACAAAGTCGGCGTCGCGACCCGGCATGATGCTGCCGCACTTATCCTCGATGTGTGCGGAGCGTGCCGGCACCTCGGTTGCCATGCGAATGGCGATATCGGCGCTGGCGATACCCCAGTCGACGATATTCTTGACGCCCTGGGCAAGCGTGAGCACCGAGCCGGCAATGCTCTTGCCGTCGGCGAGCCAGCACAGGTTGTCCTTCATGATGACGTCCATGCCGCCACTGGTGTAGCTGCCCTCGGGCATGCCGCCGCAGCCAAGGCAGTCGGTGATGAGTACCGTGTGCTGCCAGCCCTTTGCCTGCAGCAGCGCCTTGATGGCGGCAGGGTTTACGTGCTTGCCGTCACAGATGATCTCAGCGTAGGTCTCGGGCGTGGACATGGCAGCACCCACGACACCGGGCTCACGGTGATGCAGCCCGCGCTGGCCGTTATAGGTATGCGTAAAGCAGCTGGCACCGGCGTTGATGGCGGCGATGCACTCATCGTAGGTGGCGTCGGAGTGACCGATGCTGGTCACCACGCCCTTGGCGTTCAGCGCAGCCGCATAAGCAGCGGCACCGTCGCGCTCGGCCGCCATGGCGCTCTTAACGATGCGACCACCCGCAGCCTCCTGCCACTGGTCGAAGACCTCCTCAGAGGGGTCAATCAGATAAGCGGGGTTCTGCGCGCCCACATGCTTCATGGTAAAGAAGGGGCCCTCCAGGTAGATGCCCTGAATGCGAGCACCGCAGAAGTCGGGGCCGCGACCCTCGTCCGCCTGGGCGATAGCGGCGCAGGCGTCCTTGATCTGCTCGACGCCATCGGTGAACGTCGTGGGCAGCCAGCTGGTGGTACCGCGACGGGCGAGCTCGGTCGAGCTGATATCGATGCCCTCGGGATCGTTATCGGTAGTTGAGTGGTTGTAGAAGCCATGGATGTGAGTATCGACCATACCCGGCGCGATCCACGATCCCGTGTAGTCCTTAATCTCGCAAGAGGGCTCGTCGGCCTGCCAGGCGCCAAAGACGCCATCCTCGACCATAAGATAGCCGCCCAGTTGCGGGCCTGCCGGCAAGAAGAACTTGTCAGCCTTAATTGCGTACGTGCTCATATGCACTCCTTGCTTCTAAAGCAGTTGACTGTGGTGATGCTTATACCCAGCACACGTAAAACAAAAAGCGCCCGCCCGCCGTTATGAGCGGACGGGCGCCCTTACAGGGGGACGCGATTAAGCGGTGAAGGGGTGAATCGTCACGCCCTTAACCACGCGGTTGACCGTGCCGGTGGGGCTCGGCGTATCGGGCGTGTTGCCCACGCGCACGGAGTTGAGCAGGCTGATAGCCTGGGCAAACATCACGAACGGCAGAGCAAGGTAGCCCTCGGGAAGTGCCTCGTAGCCCTTAAAGGTGAAGGACTCACCCTCATAGACGGTGGCACCTTCCTGCTGAACGGCGACGGTGTGCTGAGCGATCTTGTCGCCACCGATCTCGTTGAGGATGTCGATGTCGTACTGACGGGTGTAGGCGTCGTTGTTGACGAACACGAAGACGAGCGTCTTATCGTCGACGAAGGACTTGGGTCCGTGACGATAGCCCATGGAAGTGTCGTAAGAAGTGGCAACCAGGCCGTGAGCAAGCTCGAGAATCTTAAGCTGGCTCTCCTGAGCAAGGCCGCCAAAGGAGCCGGAGCCCAGGTAGGTCACGCGGTTGAAGTCGCCAGCGAGGTAATCGGCGACCTCGGACTCGCGAGCGATAACCTCCTCGCCCATCTTGGCGATGGTCTCGACCCACTCGGCCTTCTGCTCGTCAGAGGCAGTGTCGAAAATAAGGGTGGAGAGCAGGGTCATGCAGGAATAAGAACCGGTCATGGCGAAGCCCTTGTCGTTGGCGCGCGGAATGAGCAGCGTCAGCGCATTGGGATCATCGGCAGACTCGACGGCGAGCTTGCCCTCGGGAGCGCAGGTGATGTTGAGGAACTTGACGCTGTGGACGAGCTCCTTGGCAACGGCAACGGCGGCAAGGCTCTCGGGGCTGTTGCCAGAGCGGGCAAAGGAAACCACGAGCGTGGGATCCTCGGCGCGCAGGAAGTCGCGCGGAGCGCTCACGATGTCGGTCGTGGCGATGGGCTTAAAGTCGTAGAGATCAGTGTTGCCAGCGTGACGCAGGTACGGGGCGCAGGTATCGCCAACGTAGTCGGACGTACCGGCACCGGTGAAGACAACGGACAGACGACCCTCGCCCATAGCGCGAGCCTCGGCCAGGAAGGCCTCGATGGCCTCCTTGTTCTCGCGATAGATGTTGAGCGTATCACGCCAAAGCTCGGGCTGCTGAGCAATCTCGGCCGTGGTGATCTGGGCGCCGAGCTCGGTGAGCTCCTCGACACTCTTCTCGAACATTTCTAATACCTCTCTCTAGAAGTAATCCTCTGACGTGCAATTATACACTTCGGTTGGTTATCTGGTAGTAACCAGTTAAATGCAAAGAATCATCATATGGAAACGATGCGGACACTAGTTGCTACGCTGGTGGTAAACCTTGTATTTAAACTGATCGGCACGAGCAACCGAGAGTGTATACTCCACAACCTCGTTTGACTCGTTATACGTAGTCCTGACCAAATCGAGCACAGGCGAGCCCTCGACAATTCCCAAAAGGTGGGCGTCGGTGGGACGGGCTATGCTCGCATAGAACTCCTCTTCGGCCACGCGAATCTTTTGCTGAAAGTCTTGCTCAATCACATCGTAAAGCGGCTTACGCTCCAGCAGTGGTCGCTTTAGGGACAGAAATTGACGAACCGGTAGATAGCTGCGTTCGACCATCATGGGCATGTTATCGGCAGAACGAAGGCGCTTAAGCTTAAAAATGCGATCACCGATACGCAATCCCATATGCTCGGCCAGATTCTTATCGGCCTCCATCTCGCAAAACTCGAGAATCGTGGTCTCGGGGTCGCGACCCATTGCGCGCATCTGCTCGGTAAAGCTGTAGGACTGCATAAGATTGGTTGCTTTTGCCGAACGGTCGGTCACAAAGGTACCGCGACCGTGCTGCCGAACCACCAGTCCTAAACGCTCCAGTTCCTGCAGAGCCAGGCGTACCGTAGTGCGCGAGAGACCATAGCGCTCCGAAAGTTCGCGCTCGGAAGGAATCATGTCACCGGCGCGATATTCATGGTCGATCTTTTCGGTCAGAATATCGACCAGCTGATCGTACAGCGGTTGCTTACGCGCTCCGATCGCCATCCTATCCTCCCTTTTGCTCGAATTCGGCTAACTACCTAGGGTGTTAAGCATTATCAGTCTGCAACACCTGAATCATCAAGAAAACAAAAGCCGCGTGCTCGAAAGAGCGCGCGGCTTTTAACATACACATGGCTTAAGGGGTCGGGGTGTGAGCCGCGTAGGGACACACCCCTCAAGCTAGAGCCTTACCAGATGCTCGGCCAGAGACCAAGCGGGCCAGCGCCCAGGATGCCAAGGACGAAGAGCAGGAGAATGCCCTTGGTCGGGGTCCAGCTGTGCTTAGCGAACATGTAGTAAAGCAGCAGCGTAAGCATAAGCGGGACGAGCTTCGGGACGATGGTGTTGAGGGTGTCGGCAACAGAGAAGTTGACCGGATCCTCGGTAACGGTGCCGTAGGTCACGGACTCCATGCCGTTGCCCAGATCGGTGACGCCGCACTCGACAGCGTTGCCGTCGGCATCGGAAGCGGTAAGGGCGTTGCCGTCCTTATCGGTCATGGCGATGGTACCGGCCTCAGCGGTCTCGGTATCGATGCCCTCCATACCGGTGAAGTTCTCGGCCTCCTTCTCGGAGACAATCACGGTAGTAGCGGAGAGGCCGCGGGTGGTGCCGTTGGGGATCTGGAGGTTGATCTGGGTGCCACCCATGGTGACGACCAGGCAACCGACGACGAAGACGCCCATGATGGAAGCGGCACGCGTGAAGGCCTGCATGTTGGCGGTCAGAGCGTCAATAGCGCTGGTGCCAAGCTTGTAGGACCAGTTCATGAGCCAGAAGCGCAGAGCGAACTGAACGGCGTTGAAGATCACCAGGAAGATGATCGGCGCAGCGGCGTTGCCGTTGATGGCCATGTTGGAGGTGATGCCGGCCGTGATAGGCACGAGCGTCAGCCAGAACAGGGCGTCACCGATACCACCGAGCGGGCCCATTGCGGCGACGCGGACGGCGCGGATCGTGGGGATGTCAACCTTGTTCTGCTCGAGCGAAAGCACGATGCCCATAACAAAGGTGACGAGGAACGGGTGGGTGTTGAAGAACTCCAGGTTATGGCTCATGGAAGCCGCGAGGTCGTTCTTGTTGGTGTGGATCTTCTCCAGACCGGGGATGATGGAGTAGAGCCAGCCAGCGGCCTGCATACGCTCGTAGTTGAACGAGGCCTGCAGGAAGCAGGAGCGCCAAGCCATCTTGTTGAGGGTCTTCTGGTCGAGCTGCGGAGCAGGAGTGAGATCCTCGTAGTGCTCCGGGATCACATACTCATTAGATGCCATCTTCGAAGTCACCTCCGTCAGAAACAGCTGCACCCTTCAGCTCGGTCTGCTGCTGGAAGTCCCAGAAAGCGATGCCGAAGCCGATGAGAGCGAGGATGAGCAGAGCAGGGGTTGCCAGCGAATCGTTGGCAACGGTGATGAGCGCGAGGCCAAAGCCCATGAGGAAGAAGCCCCACATATCGCGGTTCATCATAACCTTGAGCAGGACGGCGAAGCCGACGAAGCGCATCATGCCGCCTGCAGCGGACAGA
>CABURG010000092.1 GCA_902493835.1 uncultured Collinsella sp.
CAAATTGGTATTGCCAATCCATAGCCAATCCAGCCATCATCTCCGCGAAGGCGGACGTCAGGAAAAGCTCGGCTTGAGCTCGGTCGGACGCGGTCTGTGGGGCATCATTCAGGCTCAGGGGGTCTCCTTGTCTTCTTCGGTCGCAACCTGAATGATAGGAACGGCCCCTTCTCTCTTTCCCTTTCGTTTTCGACGCGTCACTCTCTCGGCGGGCTTAAGGCCCGCGCTCGCGGGTGCAGGGGCTGCGCCCAAACCCCAAAAACTTAACGCCGTGCTCGAAGCGTTTCCGGACGTCAGCGTAATCTCAAATCCCGTTAGTCAACTCATGAGCAAGCCACCTGAGACTACTCATTTCTCCTACTGGCAATGAAGACCTGCGACCTGCAGTTTTGCAAACTGTTTGAAAGCCACCTGCGTTGATTCACTTCCTATTGCAGCTGGCGTCTTGCACGCGAAAAGGCATTTGAGTTTCAAAACGGGCGTTTCGGCGCTATCGAGCCTTCAAAGGCATCCCGCCGCGCCCTTTGGGACTAAAACAAAAACTCAAAGCCCTGAGTTCGAAAATAGTTTTTGGAGTTGTCCCGGCTTTTGTCACCGAAGCCGACGAAACGCGACAGGGTGTCACCTGGCGGCACTCGATTCGAGACGGCACCGAAAACTGGATGCAACCGGAATGACGGGACGGCAAAACCGAAGCCATCGAGTAGCGATAGAAAAAAGCCCGGATGCCGTGGAGCATCCGGGCCTTTGCTAGCAACTTGGTGTTGCGGGCAGCTTAGAACTTATGGCCGCACTTCTTGCAGACGCGCAGCTTGTTCTTGCCGTCCTTCTCGTGACCGACGCGGGTGACCTTACCGCACTCGGGGCAGACGAGATTGACGTTGGAGGCATCGATGGGAGCCTCCTGCGAAACGATGCCGCCCTGCTGGTTGGCAGCGTAGGGCTTGACGGCCTTCTTGACGACCGAAACGCCCTCGACAACGACCTTGTTCTCGGCGGGGAGAGCACGCAGGACAACGCCCTGCTTGCCGCGATCCTTACCAGAGAGAACCTGGACCTTATCGCCCTTCTTGATATACATATATCTCCCCTAACTACAGGGTCTCGGGAGCGAGCGAGACGATCTTCATGTACTTCTTGTCACGAAGCTCGCGAGCGACGGGCCCGAAGATACGGGTGCCGACGGGCGAACCATCGTTGTTGATGACAACGCAGGCGTTCTCATCAAAGCGAATGTAGGAGCCATCCTTGCGGCGGATCTCCTTAACGGTGCGAACGACGACGCAACGGACAACGTCCTTCTTCTTGACGTTGGCGCCAGGGGTAGCCTCCTGGACAGCACCGATGAACACATCGCCGATGCCTGCATAACGACGCTTGGAACCGCCAAGCACCTTGATGCAGCGAATCTTGCGAGCGCCGGAGTTGTCGGCGACGTTCAGCATGGTTTGCATCTGAATCATGGTAGATGTTCCTCCGAACTAAGAACCGAAGAGAGGTGCGCAGCCTTTAGACGGCCTGTGGTATGCAAGCCAGGCATACGCACATCTTCGGAAACGTACAAGTCGTAAGAGCGACTGCTTATTTAGCGCGCTCGACGACCTCGATGAGGCGCCAACGCTTCATCTTGGACATAGGACGGGTCTCCATAACGCGGACGGTGTCGCCCACGCCAGCCGTGCACTCCTCGTCGTGAGCGTGCAGCTTCTTGGAGCTGGTCATCATCTTGCCGTACTTGGGGTGACGCTTGCGCTCGGTGATGGTGACAACAATGGTCTTGGCACCGGAGACGGAGGTAACGACACCCGTACGGACCTTACGCGAGTTACGCGAATCAGTCATGTTCTCTCCTTAGGTCCTACTCGGCGACAGCGGACTTCTCCGCTGCGATCTCGCGGGCGCGCTGCTCCGTGAGGACGCGAGCGATGTCCTTCTTCACGGTGTTGACGCGAGCGGTGTTGTCCAGCTGGCTGGTGGCCATCTGGAAACGAAGGTTAAAGAGCTCGGCGCGCATTTCCTTCAGCTTCTCAACGAGCTGAGCGTCCGAGAGCTCACGAATCTCTGCGGGCTTCATTAGTTCTCCTCCTTGGCGGCGGCGGCGTCCTCAGCAGCCCACTTGGCCTCGAGAGCGGCCTCCTCAGCCATCTCCTTCTCGATGCGCTGCTCAGCGTTCTTAGCAGCAACAATCTTGGTCTTGATGGGAAGCTTGTGCTGTGCAAGACGCAGAGCCTCGCGAGCGACCTCCTCGGGCACGCCCTTGACCTCGAACATGATGCGGCCGGGCTTGACGACGGCCACCCACTCCTCGGGGTTACCCTTACCAGAACCCATGCGAGTCTCGGCAGGCTTCTTGGTGATGGGCTTATCGGGGAAGATCGTGATGTAGACACGACCGCCACGCTTCATGTAGCGGGTCATGGCAATACGAGCGGCCTCGATCTGACGGTTGGTGATCCAATGGGCCTCGAGAGCCTGGATACCAAACTCGCCGAAATGCAGCTCGGTATTACCCTTGGCCTGGCCCTTCATGGAGCCACGCTGCACCTTGCGGTGAAGAATACGCTTAGGGGCAAGCACTACTGACCCCTCCTCTCGGAGTTACGACGACGAGGACGGGAAGAGCCCTCGAGTGCAGGGTTGGGAACAGGCTGGCCCGGGAGCTTCTCGCCCAGGTAGATCCAGACCTTCACGCCGCAAGCGCCCATGGTGGTGCTGGCGACAGCCGTGCCGTAGTCGATCTTGGCACGGAGGGTGTGCAGAGGCACGCGACCCTCGCGGTACCACTCACGACGGCCCATCTCGGCACCGCCGAGACGACCGGAGCACTGGATACGGATGCCCTTAGCGCCGGCCTTGCGGGCGGACTGGACAGCCTTGCGCATAGCGCGACGGAAGGCAACGCGGCCCTCGAGCTGCTCGGCGATAGACTGAGCAACGAGGTTGGCGTCGAGCTCGGGGCGCTTGATCTCGACAACGTCGACGGAGAGCTGGCCCTTGGAGACGCCAGCGACCTTCTCGAGCTCGGTGCGGAGGGTATCGATCTCGGCACCCTTCTTACCGATGACAACGCCGGGGCGAGCGGTGAGGATGATGACCTTCACTTTGTCGCCAGCGCGCTCGATCTCGACGCGGGAGACAGCTGCGCGGGAAAGACGCTTCTCGAGGTACTTGCGGATCTCGAGATCGTTACCGAGGGTCTTAGCGTAATCCTTCTCTGCGAACCAGCGGGAGCGCCAGTTCTCGGTGATGCCAAGACGGAAGCCGGTGGGGTAGACTTTCTGACCCATACAGCTTTACGCCTCCTTTCGAGGAGCAACGACGACGGTGATGTGGGAAGTACGCTTCAGAATGCGAGAAGCGGAACCCTTGGCGCGGGGACGGATGCGCTTAAGCGTCGGACCCTCGTCAACATAGGCAGCGGCGACAACCAGGTTGTCGGCACGCAGACCGTTGTTGTTCTCGGCGTTCGCAACGGCGGAACGGAGAACCTTCTCGACATCCACGGCGACGGCGCGGTCGCAGAAGTGGAGGATGTCGAAGGCCTGAGCGACAGGCTTGCGGCGGATCAGATCGACCACCAGGCGGGCCTTGCTGGGGGAAACACGCACGTACTTAGCGACGGCGCGAACCTCGGTGGCCTCAGTTTCAATAGACTTAGTTGCCATTTACGGTTAACCCCCTATTTGGCCTTGTGGCCACGGAACGTACGAGTCGGCGCGAACTCGCCGAGCTTGTGACCAACCATGGACTCGGTAACATACACGGGCACATGCTTGCGGCCGTCGTGGACGGCGATGGTGTGACCAACCATCTCGGGGAAGATGGTGGACGCGCGGGACCAGGTCTTCACGACGTCCTTCTTGCCAGCCTCGTTCATCGCGGTGATACGCGAGAGAAGGCGAGTCTCCACGAACGGGCCCTTTTTGAGACTTCTGCTCATAAGTGCTTTCTCCTAAAACTCGGTATCCGAAATTACTTCTTACGGCGACGAATGATGTGCTGGTTCGAGACCTTCTTCTTCTTGCGCGTACGAAGGCCCTTCGTCGGCTTACCCCAGGGGGTAACAGAGGGACGACCAGAGGTGTGGTTCTTGCCCTCGCCACCGCCGTGCGGGTGGTCGACAGGGTTCATGACGGTACCGCGGACGGTCGGGCGCACGTTCATGTGACGCTTACGGCCGGCCTTGCCAATGACGATGTTGGCGTGATCGGCGTTGCCGACCTCACCGACGGTGGCGCGGCAGGTAACGAGGATGCGGCGCATCTCAGAGGAAGGCATACGGACGATAGCGTACTTGCCCTCCTTACCCATCAGCTGGCAGGAGTTACCGGCGGAACGGGCGATAGCGGCGCCCTTGCCCGGCTGGAACTCGACGGCGTGGATGAGCGTACCGACGGGGATGTCGGCGAGGGGCAGAGCGTTGCCCGGCTTGATGTCGGCGTCAGAACCGGACATGATGGTCTGACCGACCTCGAGGCCCTTGGGGGCCAGGATGTAGCGCTTCTCACCGTCAGCGTAGTGCAGCAGAGCGATGCGAGCGGAACGGTTCGGATCGTACTCGATCGTGGCAACCTTGGCGGGCACGCCGTCCTTGTTGCGCTTGAAGTCGATCACGCGGTAACGACGCTTCACGCCGCCGCCCTGGTGGCGGGTGGTGATGCGGCCGTTGTTGTTACGACCGGCCTTCTTGGGCAGGGGCTCGAGAAGAGACTTCTCGGGCTTGGTGCAGGTGATCTCGGAGAAGTCGGAGATCGTCTGCCAACGCCTACCAGCGGAGGTCGGCTTAAGGTGCTTTACAGCCATTACAATCCCTTTCAATAGGAATCCGTTAGCCATCACAGACAGGGATTCGAGGTTCTACCTCGGGTGCGATGACACCGGACGTATACACGGTTCCGGGCGTGTCCATTTTATACGCCCAAAACCTTGAGCTCTCGCCTCCCCTATTTGGGAGGCATGAGCTCACTCAACAGCAGCGAGTCTTAGGCCTGATTGCCAAAGACCTCGATGGTGTCGCCCTCGGCCAGCGTGACGATGGCCTTCTTCCAAGAACGGGTCTTGCCGGCGACATAGCGCACGCGCTTGGTCTTGGGCTTGACCGTCAGGGTGTTCACGCGAACGACCTTGACGCCGAAGATCTCCTCGACAGCGTCCTTGATCTGATACTTGTTAGCATCCTTGGCGACCTCGAACGTGTACTTGTTCAGCTCCATGCCGGAGAAAGAACGCTCGGACACGATCGGACGGATGATGATCTCGTGGGCGGTCATTTATGCAAGCACCTCCCCGAAGTGAGCGGCGATGTCGGCGGGCATCAGCACGGCATTGTTGTTGACGAGATCGTAGGTGTTGGCCTCGTCGGCAGTGATGATGAACGTCTTGGGAATGTTGCGGAACGACAGGTAGGCGTTGACGTCCTCATCGCGAACGATGATGGTCAGACGCTTGCCCTCAAGGCCGAGAGCCTTGAGCATGGCGACGGCAGCCTTGGTGGAAGGCTTCTCGAAGCCGTAGTCGTCGACGAGCACGAGCTCGCCATCGGCCAGCTTGGCGGACAGCGCGGAGCGCATAGCCAGCTTGACCTCCTTGTTGTTCATACGCTTAGCGTAGGAACGGGGCTTGGGGGCGAAGACAACGCCACCGTGACGCCACTGGGCAGCACGGATGGAACCCTGGCGGGCACGGCCGGTGCCCTTCTGACGCCAAGGCTTCTTGCCGCCACCGGAAACCTCAGAGCGGCCCTTAGCGGACTGGGTGCCCTGACGCCAAGAGGCCATCTGGCACTTGACGATGTGGTGCATAACGTGGATGTTCGGCTCGATGCCGTACACCTCAGCGGCGAGCTCGGCCTCGGCGACCTTCTTGCCCTCGCTGTTCTTTACTTCAAACTTTGCCATTTAAGTGTTCTCCTTGGTATGACGCTGGGCTAAATGGGCTGGGCCCTTAGGCCATACGGATGGCGACGAGACCATTCTTGGCACCCGGGACAGCGCCCTTGACCAAGATGAGGTTCTGCTCGGCATCGATGCGGACAACGGAAAGGTTCTTGACGGTAACGCGCTCGTTACCCATGTGACCGGCCATCTTGACGCCCTTGAGGACGCGCGCAGGATAGGCGCACTGACCGATAGAACCGGGGTGACGCTGGAAGTGAGAACCATGCGTCATAGGACCGCGGCGCTGACCCCAGCGCTTGATGCGACCCTGGAAGCCCTTACCCTTGGAGGTACCGATGACGTCGACCTTCTCGACATCAGCGAAATCAGCGACGGTGACGACCTCGCCGACCTTGTGCTCCTCGCCGTTCTCGACGCGGACCTCACGAAGGAAACGGACAGGCTCGACGCCAGCCTTAGCGAAGTGACCAGCCATGGGCTTGTTCACGTTCTTGGCCTTGATGTCGCCGAAACCGATCTGGACGGCGTCATAGCCGTCGGTTGCCTGAGTTTTAACCTGCGAGACAGCGCAGGGGCCAGCCTGGATGACCGTGACGGGAACGACGTTGTCGTCCTCGTCCCAAACCTGGGTCATGCCAATCTTGCGGCCGAGAATCATGCTGATCAAGATATGATCCCAACTCTCGCGTGGTCTTGGGACAATGCGTACACCACCGAGCGTACGCCCCTAGAGGACCACTACTTACACGACGTGCTCCCCAGCCTTGTATTGCGTCCGGACTACCTGACAACCCTATTAAGCAGGCATTTTGTCCAGCCAGAATACTCCCCTGGTTTCACACAGCTGTTTAGTATACACGGCTGCGGGCGTATCCATCGAGATTCATATTTCACTCACATTGTTTACGCAGGTAAAGTGCGTGGAGTCTCCCGAGCTTGGCAGAGGGGCGGCGAAATATATTAAGTTTGCTGCTCTACAGTCCTGCGCAAGACGGAAAGCACATTAAGTGCTTTCCTTTGCGTGCGGAACTCGCGA
>CABURG010000093.1 GCA_902493835.1 uncultured Collinsella sp.
AACCAGCCTTATCGAGCCCGGCGACCATACGATCACGCAGCTTACGAGCACGTCGCTCCAAATGAGCCTGCGGCAGCGTAAGCATGCTGAGCACCGGAATATCGCGATGGGCAACATCGGCGCCATCCATGTAGATGCGCAGCGTGGCCTCGAGCGCCGACAGAGCCAGTTTGCCCGGACGCAGAGCGCGCATGAGCGGATGTGCGCCGCAGGCCTGGACCAGATCGCGACGGCCCATGATAATGCCCGCCTGCGCGGCGCCCAGCAGCTTATCACCCGAGCACGACACGATATCGAGCCCCGCCGCCACCGAAGTGGGTGTAGTCTCCTCGCCGCCACGAACCAGGATGTCGTCAGGCAACAGCGCGCCCGACCCCTGGTCTTCATAGAACAGCAGGCCGTTCTTATGGGCCAGTGCGGCGAGCCCCCTTGAGCTCACTTCCTCGTGAAAACCTTCGATGCGATAGTTGGAAGGATGGACCTTAAGGATCATCGCCGTATCGGTCGTGATGGCGCGCTCGTAGTCGCCCAAATGCGTGCGGTTGGTGGCGCCGACCTCGACAAGCTTGGCGCCCGAAGCCGCCATGACATCGGGGATGCGAAAGCTGCCGCCAATCTCGACAAGCTCGCCGCGGCTGACGATAACCTCTTTGCCCGCGGCATGGGTGGCAAGCACCAGCAGCACCGCGGCGGCGTTGTTGTTGACCACAAGCGCGTCCTCGGCACCGGTAAGCGAGCGAATCAGCTGTGCAGCGTGCTCCTTGCGCGACCCGCGCGAGCAGGTGTCCACGCTGTACTCGAGCGTGCTGTAGCCGCGCGCGACCTCGGCCACGGCCTTGGCGGCCGACTCCGCGAGCGGGGCGCGGCCCAAGTTGGTATGGATGACCACGCCCGTGGCGTTGACGGCAGGGCGCAAGCTCGGCAGCGCAGAGCGGTGGGCACGCCACTCGACGGCCGAGGCCAGCTCGCGCTTAGAGCGTGGAGCGGCACCGGCACGAATCGCAGCGCGCTCCTCGTCAAGCTCGGCCGTGACAGCGGCATGCACCACCGCGTCGCAGGTCTCCCCCGCCGCCTTCACTACCGGCCACTCGGCAAGCAGCTCGTTGACAGAAGGAATGGCGCGCAGGCGGGCGCGCACCTCATCGGACATGTTCTGGCTATCGCTCATGTGCGGCCTTTCAAAAGAAACGTGGATCAGTCGAATACATCAGCTGAGTCAATTACTCGTCATTATCCTCGCGCGCCGTGATTTTTTCCACGCGAACGGCGTTTTCCTGGGTGAGCGCGGCGCCCGTCAACGGGTCCCAACGCAACGGTGTATGGTCGAGCGGGCCCACGCCCAAGGCTTGAGCGCCACCGGCATCGGCGCCAAACGAACGCCCACCGGGGGCGGCCGAGGTGAAGATGCACGCTGGATGCAGATACGGCGTCGTCTCCACGCGCACGCGGTCGCGGCCCATATCGCTCACGAGTTCGACGATCTCGCCGTCGGCGATGCCCATGTGCGCAGCAGCATCGGCATTCATCTGCACGGCATCCAGGTCCGATCCAGCCTCGGCGGCACCTTGGGCAGCGAGCCTGCGCGAAGTATGCGACTCAAAGGGACGGTTGCCGCTAATGAGGCGAAACATCCCCGGGCCGGGCTCCACCATGGGAGCGATCCAGTTGGGCACACGACCCATGCCGGCTCGCTCCCATATGTCGCTTGCCAGCGCAATCTTGCCGCCGGCAAGCGGAATCACCGGCTCACCCGTGCGCGTCGGCAGCGCAACACCCGTGTCGGCCCAGCCGCGCTCCTTGAGCTCGTCCAGATCGATTCCAAAAGGCGCCATCTGGGCAGCCGCCAGATCGTCAGACGTAAACTGGAAGTACTCGCCCACGCCACACGCCTGCGCCAGACCGGCAAAAATCTCCCGACCGGGACGTGTGTCGTCATGCTGCACAGGCAGCACGGCGTTGCGGTAGAACACGCGCGCATCGTTGGCGTCCACGACCGTTCCCACGCCGCGGTCGGCCTCCAGATACGTCACGTCGGGCAGCACGAAGTCAGAAGCACGCGCCGTCTCGGACCAGCGAATATCAATCGTCACGAGTAAGTCGAGCTGCTGCAAAATTCTCAGCCATGCACCAGCATTGCCATAGCCCGCACCGGGGTTACTGGCATAGACGATGAGTCCGCGCAGGTCCCTGGTAAGAATCGACTGACCGATGGTCGTGCACAGGCCGCGCACCGGATCGACCAGTGGATAGCGCTCGGACCCCAACTTGGGCTCACGTGGCATCGACGGCGTCGCGAAACGCGCAGGGTCCAAATCGCCCAAAGCAAGCGGCGTGGGCGGGTTGAGGGCACCGCCCGCGTGTCCGATGCAGCCCAGCAGCACATCGACCAGACAAATCGCGCGCGCGGTCTGGGTGCTATTGGCATACGCGATACCGATGCCGCCATGAAAGCCTGCATCCACCACGGCGGCAGGCGCGGCGGCAGCTAAATCACGCGCCGTGGCGGCGATCTCTGCGGCCGGCACGTCGCACATCGACTCGGCCCACTCGGGCGTCCAAGCACGGGCCGCCTGCGCCAGCTCGTCAAAACCCATGGTATAGCGGGTCACGAACTCGTGGTCATACAGATCCTCGGCAATCAAGACATGGGCAATACCCAACAGCAGCGCCAAGTCGCAGCCCGGGCGCACGCACAGCCAGCGGTCGGCAAGCGCAGCCGAGCCACTGCGCCGGGGGTCGACCACGATAATCTTCGCCCCACGGCGACGGGCATCGTTGAGCGTATCAACGGCCCCCATCGTCGACGAATCGACAATGGAACGCCCCAGGTACATGATGCAATCGGTATGCGCAAGGTCGGAGGCGGGACTATAGCCCAGGCTGTGCTCCCAGCCGGTGAGACGGCTTACCTCGCAGGCACCGTCGGCACCGTACACGTTGGGCGAACCGAGCGCATGCATAAAGCGATACGCCCAGTAGCGGTCGAACGAGGGCACGCCGAGCGTCATGCCCAGCGCACGGGGACCATGCCCGTCAACAATCTCCCCAAGGCGCGCTGCGATCTGCGCGAACGCCTCATCCCACGAAATCGCATCGAACCCCGAGCCATCCTGGCGGCGGCGCATGGGATGCAAAATCCGATCACGCTCGTCAAACGGCACTGCCAGGCGATGCCGTCCGCGGGCGCAGAGGGCACGCGCCGCGCACGGGTGCCCCGGCACCGGCAACTCGGCCACCACGCGACCGTCTTCAACGCGTGCCGCAAAGGCGCAATCGGCATAGCATCCCCCACATGTGGTCACCACGGCGCGACCGTCAGGCTTCACAGCAGATGTCATCTCGATTACCCCTTTCATCAGCCAAACACAACAGGCCAAAAGCTCGGCAACGAGCCCCAAACCCAAAAAGCCTCCCGCACGGCAACGCCCCGCGGGAGGCCCAACGTCAAACAGACGGTACCTTACGTCTCGGACTTTTTGGCGTAGATAAACCAGTAGCCGAGCGCGACCAGAACCGCGCCGCCCACGATGTTGCCCAGCGTGGCGGCGGACAGGTTAAACGCAATGCCCGCGGCGTTGAGCGCATCGGCGCCGGCGACGTCGGCACCATAGCCGCACGCGTGCATCACGGCACCCATGGGCAAAAAGTACATGTTGGCAACGCAGTGCTCAAAACCGCAGGCCACAAAGGCGGCGATGGGCAGCAGAATGCCCACAACCTTATCGACCACGGTCTTGCCGGCGGTACCGATCCACACGGCCAGGCACACAAAGATATTGCACAGGATGCCGCGGAAGAAGATCGTCACCCAGTCGACCGTCACCTTGCCGGCGGCGACGCTCACCATGGAATTGGCGACCGCCTCGCCGTTGAGCTTGTAAATGCCGGCCATGTACACCAAAAAGACGATGAACAGGGCACCGACAAAGTTACCAAGCCACACGACGACCCAAGCCTTGAGCATCTGGACCAGGGTGATCTTTTTGCTCTTGAGCGCGCAGACCATAAGTGAATTACCGGTGAACAGCTCGGCGCCGCACACCAGCACGAGCACCAGGCCCAGGCAAAAGCACAGGCCGCCCACGACACGCTGGGCGCCCCAGCCCAGCGTGCTATCGCTCAAGAACACGGTAAAGAACAGACCGCCGAAGGCGATGAACGCGCCGGCGAACATTGCCAACAGAAAGGCCTTTGCGACCGGCAGGTTGGCCTTGGTCACGCCGGCGGCCTCGGTCTTGGCCTCGATCGCGGCGGGCGCCAGGCAATCGGGAGCGGGATATTCTGCCTTGGAATCTGCCATGTCAATCACTTCTTTCCTAATCAGCAGGGACAAGCGCTCCTATTGCTCTTGCCCCAAGCGGACAAAGTGGGAAAAGTCATTGGCGGCCACGGCGTCGTACACGGCGTCGACGGCGTCAAAGACTTCCGGGGACATGGGGTTGTAGAACTCCGTGTCGCCCGGCTGAATCCCAACGAAGACGATATCATCGCACGATTGCTCAATCTCTTCGATCAGAATCGACAAAGGAAGCGAATGCGTGGTGAACATCGACTTGCGGGCCACGTCACGTTTGTCGAGCAGGCGGATGGCACCGACGGGCAGCGCCATGTCGGCGGCATCGACCAAAACCAAACGCGGCGGACGCTCGCGCTTGACCTCGATGATGTCATCCTCGGGCGTCTGACCGCCGTCGATGGTGTACCAACCGGCGATAGGCGTGTCCTCCATCTTTTTGGAGAGCACGGGGCCGGCGGCATCGTCGGCGCGCAGCACGCTTCCCGCCGTGAGCACGATACCCGCAAATGGGGCGCCGTTCACACGACCATCCACAACGCGACCCATTACTGCAACCTTCCCGTCAGATACACGCCCGACACATCGCGCACGCGCTCAACCAGATCGCGGAACTTCATCAGAAACGCGACCTGCTGGGCATGCAGGCCAAAGTCGTCGTCGAACACCGAGATGCCGGCCTTGGCCGAGCCGCGAAAACCGCGCTCGTCGAGCAGCGTGTCGCAGGCCTCGAGCAGCGACGGCACCGCCGCCTTGTCAAGCTGGCACTCGCCAAAGGAGCGGATGGCCTCGAACTTGGTCTTGGCCTCCCCCTCCGGCAGCGCGTCGACGAGCGAATAGAAGACATCCACCGGCACCGACAGGCGCGGCTCAAAGCAATCGAGCACGCCGGTGTGGTGGCCCACGGCGAGCGTGTAGTACAGCACGTCGCAGGCCTCCTGGGGAACGTCTTCCTCGGTCTCCACAAACTTACGCGTGAGCTCATAGAAGACCACCTGGTCGGGCGCATGGCCCAGGCAGGGGTCGGCGACGCCCTCGGCGGCCTCGTCGCTTGCGCGCGAGGCATCGCCAAAGGAGCCGCCGAGCATACCGGGGCCCGCAAAGTAACCAGAGCGGTCCGTGAGCTCCATCTAGTGACCTCCGGCCAGCACCAGATCCTGCAGCGCCGAGTAGACCTCAACGCGGCGCGGATCGTCCTGCTTGTCGATGAGCAGCGCCATGGCACCTCGGATATCACCCTTGGGCGCGTCCTCGAGCGTATCCATAAACTCGTTGGCCAGGTCGCGGCCGTAACGGTAGCCGCTCATGGCGCGAGCCTCGCGCTCGATGGCAACGCGCAGCTTGTACGGCACGCCGGGGTGCAGGATATCGGCCTGCTCGCCGGCAGCCTCCACCGTAGTCTCGGCATGGAGCTTTTGGTCCAGCAGGCCAAGTGCCATGGCAAAGCCGTAGACGGTCTGCGCGGGGCTGGGCGGGCAGCCGGGGATGTAGACATCGACCGGCAGAATCTTATCCGTGCCGCCCCAGACGCAGTAGTTGTCGTAGAAGATGCCGCCGGTGCAGCCGCACGCGCCATAGGACACCACGATCTTGGGATCGGGTGCGGCCTCAAACGCGCGCAGGGCCGGCATGCGCATGGCACGCGTCACGGCGCCGGTGTACAGCAGCACATCGGCGTGACGGGGCGAAGGCACGACCTTGATGCCAAAGCGCTCGACGTCAAAGACGGGCGTGATGGAACCGAAGATCTCGATCTCGCAGCCGTTGCAGCCGCCGCAGTCGACGCGGTAGACGTACACCGAGCGCTTGATCTTCTTAAGAAGGGTCGCCTTGGCCTTCTCGATGCTCTCGTCGAGCTCGATCTTGGTCGGGCGGTACTGAAGCCGCTCGGGCAAAAGCGTGGGTTCGGCCATGGTTACTCCTCCTTCGTTTCAAAATCCATGATGATGCCCTCGACCGGCGCCGGACCGGCGGGAATCTCGGGCGCATCGGGGTTGAGCTCGCGGTCGATATACTCCGGGTTCACGCCGTGGCCGCCCAGATACTCCATGCCGGGGCCCTGGGGCTCGCCGGACGCAAGCGTCTCGTTGGCAGCCATGCCATGAGCGTTGCCGGTCTTTACGGCCGAGGCGGCGCGCAGGGCGTCGAGCTCGCGCTTGCACTCCTGGCACATACCGACGGTACGGGCAGCCTGCTCGGCCTCCATGCCGCCGGCCTTTTGCAGCAGACGCTTGGCGTAGTCGATCTCCTTGTGCGGGGCAAACGGCTTGCCGCAACGCGAGCAGTGCTCGAGCGTGTAGACGCTCTTGCTGGTGAGGTCGTCCTTGCTCATGACGGCCAGCTCAAACTCCTCGGTGAGCTTGATGGCCTCCATGGGGCAAGCTTCCTCACAGCGGCCGCAAAAGATGCAGCGGCCGTAGTCGATCGACCAGGTAATGGTATCGGCCGCAAGGTCGGTGTCCATGCGAATGGCATCGGCCGGGCACGCCACGCCACAGGCACCGCAGGCGATGCAGAGCTCGGCATTGTGCTCGGGCTTGCCGCGCATGTCCTTGTTGGTGGGGAACGGCGCAAACGGGTACTTGACCGTCGCGTCGCCGGCCTTGGCGTTAACCTTCCAAAGCTT
>CABURG010000094.1 GCA_902493835.1 uncultured Collinsella sp.
CCTTTGGCGGCGCGGCCGGATGGTGGAATTGTGTGCAGCCCGGTTTTCCGTTGACCGACGCCGGGGTCCCCGCCATAATACTTTCGGTTCACGCACGAATCCGCTGCCAGAGACAGCCGGTGCAAACGGGCATTGCCCGCGAGCTTAATGGGACATCCCGCCAGCCGAGGTGGTCGAGTAGATATGTCTTCTCGCCCCCGTCGCTCATGCAGCGCGGGGGCTTTCTTTTTGGACATGCCCCCGTCACGTCCTTGTGGCGGACCGTGCCCGGAAAGAATTCGAGGAGGTGTAATTCATGCCCCAGCAGTACAAAATCGACAAGGTTGCAGAGATCGAGTCCCGTATCGCCGAGAACGCCGGTCTGTTCGTCGTCAACTACAACGGTCTGACGGTTAAGCAGGCTCAGGAGCTGCGTCATCAGCTTCGCGAGTGCGGCGCCGAGATGAAGGTCTACAAGAACAACCTGGTCAAGATCGCTCTCAAGAACCAGGAGCAGCCCGAGCTCGACGAGATCCTCGCCGGCCCCGTCGCTTATGTGTTCTACGAGTCCGAGCCGGTCGAGGCCGCTAAGGCCCTTAAGGACTTCTCCGCTAAGTCCAAGGGCGTCCTTGAGATCAAGGGCGGTATCTCCGACGGCAAGGCCGTTTCCGCTGATGATGTTAAGGCTATCGCCGAGCTGCCCACCAAGGATCAGCTTCTCGGCCAGATCGCCGGTCTCATCTCCGGTTTCGCTCGCGACATCGCTGTCTGCGTCAACGGCGTTTCCTCTGGTCTCGCTCGTTCGATCCAGCAGGTCTCCGAGCAGAAGGCAGCCTAGTCGCTGTTTTCACCCGCGGCGGCAACGCCGCACCCCTGGCGCATTCGCGCCGTGTTTTAACTGATCTCCGTGCATCCGCACGGAAACCGAAAGGACTTAGAAATGGCTAAGCTTACCACCGATGAGATCATCGATGCTCTTAAGGAAATGACCCTTCTCGAGGCTTCCGAGCTCGTTAAGGCTATCGAGGACACCTTCGGCGTTTCCGCCGCTGCTCCTGCCGCTGTTGTCGCCGCTCCCGCTGCTGGCGCTGCTGAGGCCGAGGAGAAGACCGAGTTCGACGTCGTGCTCGAGGGCTTCGGCGACAACAAGATCCAGGTCATCAAGGCCGTCCGTGAGCTCACCAACCTTGGCCTGAAGGAGGCCAAGGAGGTCGTCGAGGGCGCTCCCAAGGCTGTTCTCGAGGGTGCCAAGAAGGAGGACGCCGAGGCTGCCAAGGAGAAGCTCGAGGCTGCTGGTGCTGCTGTCACCCTCAAGTAATCAGGCTTTCTCGCCAGATTTCTTTGCAGACGGGGTTCGCATTGCGAGCCCCGTCTTTTTTGTTTTTCGGTCCCTCAACATCGGTTGCTCAAACTGCCATGTTCTGTGATTTGCGTCGTATCGGGTGTCCTGCCGTTGGGCAATAAAATTGCACCATTCGAGCAATAATTTGCGTTGACCTGCTGAAGAATTGTCTCTGCCTTGTAGTGACATATAGTTCCAGCGGTAAGATGCTTGGGTATCGCAATTTGGTCTGCGGCTGTGTGCCGCACGCATGGGGCGCTTTTGCGCCTGCGAAAGGATCCTTGAATACTATGAAGGCAATCATCCCCGCCGCCGGTCTTGGCACGCGTTTTCTGCCTGGCACCAAGTGCACGCCCAAAGAAATGCTGCCGGTGCTCGACAAGCCGGTCATCCAGTACGTCGTTGAGGAGGCGCTCGACCCCGAGGAGGTCGACGATGCCATTATCGTCACCTCTCCCGGCAAGCCTGAGCTGCTGAACTACTTCCAGCCCGACCGTTCGCTCGAGAACCTGCTGCGCGAGCGCGGTAAGGACGCCTACGCCGACGCTGTCGCCCATGCGGGCGGTATGCCGGTCGACTTCCGCTATCAGTACGAGCCCAAGGGTCTCGGTCACGCCATTCGCTCTGCCGCCGACGCTGTGGCAGGGGAGAACTTCCTGGTTCTTCTGGGCGACTACGTTGTGCCCAACCGTGATATCTGCGACAAGATGCTTGCCGTCTCCAAGGAGCACGGTGGCGCTTCGGTTATCGCCGTTGCCGCGTGTGCTCCCGAGGAAGTTAGCCGCTACGGCGTTATCGCCGGTGAGCGCGTGGGCTCGCTCGAGGGCGCCGAGGATGTTGCCGATGGCGAGCCGGGTGCCGTGTGGCGCATCGGCGGCCTGGTGGAGAAGCCTGCCCCCGAGGCGGCTCCGTCCAACCTGTACATCGTCGGTCGCTACCTCCTGTCTCCGCTGGTCATGGACCTGCTGGCCGATCAGCAGGCCGGTAAGGGCGGCGAGATCCAGCTGACCGACGCCATGGCCCGTTCGCTCGATCGCGAGGCCATGTATGCCGTCGTCATCGACCCACTGTCGGGCTACGACACCGGTACCCCGTCTGGCTGGATGGCCACCAACGCCCTCATGGCTGCAAGCGATCCTCGTTTTGCAGGCGCCTTCTGGGATGCCATCGACGAGCGCGGCGGCTTGATGCGCAAGTAGGCCTTCGGGCAACGATATTTACGGGCGCGGACCTCGGTTCGCGCCCGTTTTTTATAAGAGCTGCGATTGCCGGCCCTCTGTTCACAGAAAATATATGAACATATGTTCGATGCACATACATCTACCTGCATGTTTTCTGTCGAAAAACTTTGCTACTCCAAAAACTCAATCACGTCAAGGCTTTTCTTGCCCAACGGTCGGTACCTGATAAACTATTAGGTTGCGATAACTGGCGAAGCTATGCCTCGCCAATCCACCGAGCATTTCCGTGAAGGAGGAAAAACCTGGTGACCTACGCATACACTGCCACTGAGCGCAAGCGCGTCAGCTTCGGGAAAATCCCGGAGGCCATGGAGCTCCCCAACCTTATCTCTGTTCAAAGGGAATCCTTTGAGCGTTTTAAGGACGAGGGCCTTCGTGAGGCGTTCAAGGAATCCAGCCCCATCCAGAGCCAGAACCATGTTCTCGAGGTTACCTTCGGCGAGCATCAGTTCGGCGACCCCGCGCACACCGTCGAGGAGTGCCGCGAGAAGGACATGACCTATCAGGCTCCGCTTCTGACCGACGTCCGTCTCACCAACAAGGAGACCGGCGAGATCAAGGAGCAGCTCGTCTTCATGGGCGACTTCCCCATGATGACCGATCAGGGCACCTTCATCATCAACGGTACCGAGCGTATCGTCGTCTCGCAGCTCGTCCGCTCCCCGGGCGTGTACTACAGCTCCGAGATGGATTCGGGCAAGCAGATCTACAAGGCCCAGATCATCCCGTCCCGTGGTGCCTGGCTCGAGTTTGAGGTCGACAAGCGCGACCAGCTCATGGTCTCCATCGACCGTAAGCGCAAGCAGAGCGCCACGATGTTCCTGCGCGCCCTTGGCATCGCCGTCACCAACGACGACATCATCGAGCTGCTCGGCAACTCCGATGTAATCAAGCGCACCCTTGAGCGCGATACCGCCCTTACCCGCGAGGATGCTCTTATCGAGATCTACCGTCGCCTGCGCCCGGGCGAGCCTCCCACCGTGGACGCTTCCCGCAGCCTTCTCGAGGGTCTGCTCTTCAACCCGCAGCGCTACGATCTGGCCCGCGTCGGTCGCTACAAGGTCAACAAGAAGCTCAACCTCACCACCGAGGAAGAGGTCACGGTGCTCACCGACGAGGATATCGTCGCTACGCTGCGCTACCTGCTGTCCCTCGCCGCCGGCGAGCAGGGCTTCAAGGTCGACGACATCGACCACTTTGGCAACCGCCGTATCCGCACCGTCGGCGAGCTCGTCGCCAACCAGTTCCGTATCGGCATGAGCCGTATGGAGCGCGTCGTCCGTGAGCGCATGAGCTCCCAGGACATCGACGAGATTACCCCGCAGTCGCTCATCAACATCCGCCCGATCGTGGCCTCCATCAAGGAGTTCTTCGGTTCCTCGCAGCTCTCGCAGTTCATGGACCAGGCGAACCCCCTGACCGGTCTGACCCACAAGCGCCGTCTGTCCGCACTCGGCCCTGGTGGTCTTGCCGGCCACAAGTCCGGCTCCAGCCGCCGCACCAACGTGCCGACGGCCGTCCGCGACGTTCACAACTCGCACTACAGCCGCATGTGCCCGATCGAGACCCCCGAAGGCCCCAACATCGGCCTGATCGGCTCGCTCGCCCTCTACGCCCGCGTCAACGAGTACGGCTTCATCGAAGCTCCGTTCCGCCGCGTCGAGAACGGCGTTGCCACCGACCAGATCGACTGGATGACCGCTGACGAGGAAGAGAAGCACGTCATCGCGCCGGCCAACACGCCGCTCGATCCCAAGACCAACGAGTTCATCACGACCGATGCCGAGGGCAAGATCGTCCGTCCGCACACCGTGATCGCCCGTACCCGCGACTTCGACGGCTCCTTCGGCGCTCCCGCCGACGTGCCCGTCGAGGACGTCGACTACATGGACGTCTCGCCGCGTCAGATGCTCTCCGTCGCAGCCACGCTGATCCCGTTCCTTGAGCACGACGACGCCAAGCGTACGCTGATGGGCGCTAACATGCAGCGTCAGGCTGTGCCGCTGGTTCACCCCGCCGCTCCCTATGTCGGTACCGGCATGGAGCGCCGCGCCGCTCTGGACTCCGGCGAGGTCACCCTGGCCAAGAACGCCGGCGAGGTCATCTTTGCCGACGCCGCCAAGATCATCGTCAAGCATGCCGGCGGCATGGATGAGTATCATCTGGCCAAGTACCAGCGCTCCAACCAGTCTACCTGCATCAACCACCGTCCGCTCGTTCGCGTCGGTGACACCGTTGAGCAGGGCGAGCCTCTGGCCGACGGTCCTTCGACCGATCACGGCGAGCTCGCACTGGGCCAGAACCTCACCGTGGCCTACATGCCGTGGGAAGGCTTTAACTACGAGGACGGTATCGTCGTGTCCGAGCGCCTGGTGGCCGAGGACTTGCTGACGACCATCAACATTACCCGTCACGAGATCGATGCCCGCGACACCAAGCTCGGCCCCGAGGAGATCACCCGCGAGATCCCGAATCTCTCCGAGGACATGCTTGCCAACCTCGACGAGGACGGCATCATCCGCATCGGCGCCGAGGTCGGCCCTGGCGACATCCTGGTCGGCAAGGTCACACCTAAGGGCGAGAGCGCTCTGACCGCCGAGGAGCGCCTGCTGCGCGCCATCTTCGGTGCTAAGGCCCACGACGTCCGCGACACCTCCCTTAAGATGCCTCACGGCGCTTACGGCCGCGTCATCGACGTCGTCCGCTTTAGCCGCGAGAACGGCGACGACCTGGCCCCCGGCGTCAACGAGCAGGTGCGCGTCTACGTCGCCCAGCGTCGTAAGATCCAGCAGGGCGATAAGATCGCCGGCCGCCACGGCAACAAGGGTGTTATTTGTAACGTTCTGCCGGTCGAGGACATGCCCTACATGGCTGACGGTACCCCGATCGACGTTATCCTCAACCCGCTGGGCGTTCCTTCTCGTATGAACGTCGGCCAGCTGCTCGAGTGCCACCTTGGCTGGGCTGCTGCCTGCGGTTGGGATACCGAGCAGGCCGACTCCGACAAGTACGTCCCCGGTCCGTTCTTCACCGCGACGCCCGTCTTCGACGGCGCCAAGGAGGACGAGATCGCCGAGGTCATCCGTCGTGCCAACAAGAACATGCTCAACAAGGCCACCGCTGCCTTTGGCGATCACATGCGCCCCGAGTTCGTCACCCAGCTTGACGAGCGCGGCAAGACCCGTCTGTTCGACGGCCGCACCGGCGAGGAGTTCCGCGAGCCCATTACCGTGGGTACGTCCTACATCCTCAAGCTCGGCCACATGGTCGACGACAAGATCCACGCCCGTTCGACCGGCCCTTACAGCCTGGTTACCCAGCAGCCTCTGGGCGGCAAGGCTCAGTTCGGCGGCCAGCGCTTCGGCGAGATGGAAGTTTGGGCACTGTACGCTTACGGTGCTTCCAACGTCCTGCAGGAGATCCTGACCGTCAAGTCCGACGATACCGTGGGCCGCGTCAAGACCTACGAGTCCATCGTCAAGGGCGAGAACGTCCCGGTCCCGGGTATCCCCGAGTCCTTCAAGGTTCTCGTCAAGGAGATTCGCTCCCTCGCACTGGACATCGAGCCCATGCACGATGCCGACGAGGACGCCTCCGCCCCTGTGACCGCCGAGGAGACCTCCGCTCTCGACGACCTGGCTGCGCTCGCCGGCGTTGACGCCGACGTCGAGGCCGAGGATGCCGAGACCGCCGAGGCACCCGAGGCTGTCGCCGCCACGACCACTGATAAGGAGTAGTTGACTGTGGCAGATTTCGAAGCTACTGATTTTGACTCGGTAAAGATCTCCCTTGCCTCCGCCGACCAGATCCGTTCCTGGTCGCACGGTGAGGTCAAGAAGCCGGAGACCATCAATTACCGTACCCTCAAGCCCGAGAAGGACGGCCTGTTCTGCGAGAAGATCTTCGGTCCCGCCAAGGACTGGGAGTGCTCCTGCGGCAAGTACAAGGGCATCCGCTTTAAGGGCATCGTCTGCGAGCGCTGCGGCGTCGAGGTCACCTCGGCCAAGGTGCGTCGCGACCGCATGGGCCACATCGAGCTCGCCGCTCCCGTGTCCCACATCTGGTACTTCAAGAGCCCCACGAGCTTCCCGATGAGCCGTATGCTCGACATCAAGTCCAAGGACCTCGAGAAGGTTCTGTACTTTGCCAGCTACATCATCACCGAGGTCGACTACGAGGCTCGCGAGGCCGACGCCGACGACCTGCGCGAGGAGCTCGCCGCCGATCTGGAAGAGATCGATGCCGAGTGCGCCCGCCAGA